>BNVA01000102.1 GCA_025997755.1 Spirochaetia bacterium
TTTACGCGAAAATGGGTACTCGCCTTCGGCGGAAAATGCCGTTGCTATAGCCCGTGTACTGGGTGTATCGGTTGAGTACCTTGTTACAGGACAAGAAGCCCCGCAAGACAAAGAACCTTTGCGCCTTGATCCTGATATGCGTAAAATCGTGGAAATTACCGGAAGTCTTAATAAAGCAGATCGCGCTATAGTTTTAAGTTTGGCAAATCAATTAAAGGCGCGCAATTCGCGTAATTGACAGCTTATCCTATTATTTATAAGATTTTACTATGGAAGTGAATGATGGTAACCCTGTAGATGAAAATAATGAGGGCGGTCCGGCTCCGCTTGACGCCGAAATTGAAGATCAGAATCCTGTGGACGCGGCGGCAGGAGCCGAAACCGGTGCAAGCGGCTTTCCGGCTATAAAAAAGTTATTTGAAGACACCCCAAATACGATATTGGAGGATGCCGCATATTACAAATCGCTTTTAAGTGACGGTAACGAAAACGCGCCGCGGCTCCATAATATTTTTCAAAAATACGCAACGGCTAAAGACCCCAAAGACAAGGCTGTTTTCCGTCAACAGATGATAAATGTATTTTGGGATTTTTTAGGGGTCGCCGCCAGAAGTGCGCCTACAAAGCTCACGGGACCTAAAAAGTTTTTGCTTAGATTCGCTATACTGCACCCGAATCTTTTGAACGCGGATGCAAAGGCTTTTTTTGGAAAGTTGATACTAACAAGCGATCTTGAACAGCCTGTATACTATCTGGACGAGTGGTTCAAACTTGTAGGATCGGGACAAATAAAGAATTCATCCACAGACGAGGTAAGCACAAGCAGAGGAAACGAAAGCGCACACCTTCAAGCCCTATACGAAAAAGCTCAAGGTAAAATGGAAGGAGCGACGGGACTTTTACGCTCAAAAAATAAGGAAAAACTTGGGTTAGAGGCACAAATTGCCGAAAAACTGAGCTTTGCTGTAACTCACGGTACGTATCTGCCTTTTCCTGAAATAAGCGCTTGTTACAACGACGCGCAGAAAGCCGCTTTTGCGTCGGTAGGCGAAACCATTAAACAACTGAATAAAATTGACCGCGAAATAAGTATATATATGCAGGATTTTGAACAGGCAACCGAAGACATGGAGAGTTTGAAGTCAAAACTGGAAGCGGCCGGAGCCTCAACAATGGCATCGGTTGATATTCAGGCAGTAGACACGGAATTCGGTTCCATAAGGCAGATGGCAAAGATGACTGTCGGAAGGCAGGGCAACGCCTTTCCCGTCTTAACCAGTGAATTTTTCCGCAGTTCGCCAAACGGTGTAGGGTTTAAGGAAAACGTCATTTCAAAACTTGCGTGGATCGAAAGTATAGATTCTGAGGCGTTTATAAGGTTTTATAAAAATAAACCTAACCGTATCGTGCCGTTTGTGGTTATAATTCCAACCTACGGCGATTTTGGAATGTGTTGGGAGCCGTTTGATAAAGCCAACAGGGCTACAAGCCGTGGACGTATTGCGATACCCATGTACCCAAAAAATCTTACTATTGCTTTACTTACCGCCGTAGCCGACCTTCGTTGGCAGGTTGCAAAGGAAAAGGCGTCATTTTACTGGATGGAAGAAGGTTTAACAGGCAATTACTATCAATGGTTCCAGAATCAGAAGCTGAAAGGCGATGTCCGAAATTATTTTATCCAAGATTATATACTATGGATGACCAAAGAAAGCGAAGGCACACAGAAACTTGATAAGGAAATACGCGGCACTTTCTGGCGTTTTATGCCGTTCTCGCAGCCTGTAAAAGAAAAGCTAAAAGATCGTAACTTGGTCTATCAAGAGCTGTACCAGCGCGACAAGAACCGGCAAATGTCGGACATCTAAATCAGGGCTTTAGTCCCCTTCACAGGGCCATATATTCTCTCCCTCCCGAATACCCGCAAGCTCCACAACTTTTTTATGACACTGTTCACGCATTAGGTTTACCGCTTCTTTGCGGGGCAGACTCTGGTCGTATAGTAACGGCTCCCCTATGCGCAATGTGATAAGGGGGTAGCCCTTCTTGAAAAACCGGTAGATGCCTGTGGGCGGTCTGTAGGAAAACGCCATGGGGATAACAGGAAGGTTGTATTTGTGGGCAATGGAGAACATTCCTTTTTTGAAGGGGCGTATTGGCTGATAGTAAAACCAACTGGAGGCTTCGGGAAAGACATGAAACCATTTCTTGCGCCGGTGCAGCGTCTCAAAGGCTTGCACAAACTTTCTCATCGCGTGAATATCTGAAGGAACAGGAATAGCCCCCGCAGCGCGAGCTATATTCCCGTCGACGCTAAGAAGAAACTCCTTTACCGCAGGAAAATAGAGCCGTCTGTACCGGACTGCCTGTAGTATGGAAACGAAATCCCAACGCAGCATGTGGTTTGATACGGTCATTGCGCCGTTTTTAAATAGAGCTTTGTTTTTTTTCAGGATACTCCGTCCCTCGATCCGCAGTCCGTACCGAATCGGGCAGACAAAAAAGACGGCGGTAAAAATCGCAAAATATATAAAACCGCTCCAAAGTTTAAATAGCGGGGATTCATCAAGATATGGATAATTAGTATCGAAGTTTATATCCACCATCTTTTTACCAATATTCATGTGCTCGTCGGGCTTTTCCGGAAATTTAAGCCCCAAATTCGGGACATAAGGCTCTTGCGCCGCTTTGCCTTTTTTGAAATTCATGTACACTCCTCTTTATATATGATATTATATTAGAGTAGTAGTATAAGGTATATAGTAGGAAACATTATCCGGCGCATGGCACAGAAACTGCCTACGCCAACGCCGCTTTTAACGCCGAACAGATCAATTTTTCATCGCTATTTAAAAGTGTGCGGACGTGTAGGATTACGCGGTCATCTTGGATGGCGGGGATCACCGGCACGGGGGCTGTCCGAAGGCGGGCTGCAAGGGTTTCCGCGGTAAGGGAACCGGAGCTTATCGCCACACCGTAACCGGCAAGCACATCGGTGGGGAATGAACCGCCTCCTATGGCATCTTCAGTTTCAACAACCGAAATGTCTAGGAGGGGGAAGTCTTCCCGCTTTAAAATACGGCACAGCTTTTTGGCTCGTTCCAAAAGAACGCTTTTGTCCGTTTCGATCATCCTTATTACCGGTATCTCGTTTTGTCTGCCGGATAGGTATAGCCGGAGGGTAGCCTCAAAGGCGGCAAGCGTCATTTTATCTACCCTAAGCGCCCGCAAAAGCTGATGCTTTTTAATCTTGTCTATAATAGCCTTTGAACCGGCAATCACCCCAATCTGGGGACCGCCGAGCAGTTTATCACCGGAAAATGTTACGATGTGCGATCCGTCTTGCAGGCAACCGCGCACGGAGTGTTCCCTACCGGCAAATGGTACGTTAAGGGAACAAAGCAGTCCGCTGCCAAGGTCTTCCATGAACACAAGCCCGCGCTCCGATGCAAGACGCTCCAGTTCTTTGCGGGGTGTCGATTTAACAAAACCTTCTATCCTGTAGTTTGAAGGGTGTACTTTAAGCAAGACGGCGGTGTTTTCCGTGATTGCATTGCTGTAGTCGTTTATACGTGTCGAATTTGTACAGCCTACAGCGATCATTTTTGCGCCGGAAAATGAAAGAATTTCGGGGATTCTAAAGGAGTCGCCAATCTCAACAAGTTCACTTACGGAAACGATTACCTCCCGCCCTGCCGCAGCAGCCGACAGCGCAAGGAGTACTGCGGCGGCATTGTTGTTGACGACAAGCGCGGCTTCGGCACCGGTTATACGGCATAGACTCCATTCAACATGAGCATTGCGCCCGCCGCGTCCGCCGCTCATCTGATCATATTCCAGCGTGCTGTACGTTCCCGATATATCACTTACTGCTTTAAGCGCCTCCTCGGCAAGCGGCGCGCGCCCCAGGTTTGTGTGAATGATCACACCGGCGGCATTGACCACGGATTTAAGCGTACTCGATGATTTTAAACGGAGCATTGCTGCCGCGCGGCGTACAACTAGTTCATACACCGGCAAACTGCCATGGACGCCGCCGCGTATTTCGCACCTGATTTCGCCAAGCGCTTCTTCTATTATATTTTTTACGGTTTCCCTTCCAAGCGATGCAGAAAATTCGACTGCCCATGGAGAATTAAGCAGATCCTCCATTGCAGGAATTGATCGCAGCAAAGTGTTTGTTTCTATTGCCGTTTGTTTGCTAATCATTTATTTAGTGTAAGAGATCAAACCGGTTATGAAAAGTTATGTAGACAACTAAGACAGCGCACTTTTATTTAATAATCAGTTCGATGTCTTTTGAAGCGCCCATATAGCGGTTATCGCCTGAATAGCTTATCGCGGCACGGTAATGCCCCCTGTTGATCGGAGGGGCGGCTAATGGTACCAGCGGAGCGGTTTCATTATAATAAGTAATTACAAGCCGGACGGGAGAGCGTACCAGCGCCGCCTTTGGTGTTCCATCGTAATCAAACTCTTGTTTGGGTTCGGCTTCGATGGGTACGAAAGTTTTCTGTATATAATACTCAACTTTGATGGGCTTTCCTTCCTTGTAGCCCTTCCCGGCGGGGCGTTCAACACGGGCGTAATAGGCGCCTACTTCGCTGGGAACTTCGGTGGTTCCTTCGTTGTTGTTCCATAGATCGTCTTCGGAGCGGAAGTAGGTAATGACGAATGGAGCCGCATCCTTTGCCGCCTTTACATCAATTGGCTGGGGTTGACCGTTATATAACGTATGCTGATATGTTGCGGAAGTAATGATAGGCGGCTCTTGATTGGCACACGAAACAACTGAAATAAGAATCGTTAGGATAAGCGGTAATTTATTTGAATTCATCATTCCTCCATATCCGAAAGCTGGGTTGAAAGGTAGCGTTCGCCTGAATCGGGGAGGATCACCACAATGGTTTTTCCCGTATTTTCTTTCCTCGCCGCGATTTGAAGGGCAGCCCATACCGCAGCCCCCGCTGATATACCCACTAGTATTCCCTCGGTATGGGCAACACGGCGGGCGGTATTGATAGCGTCCTCGTTGGTTACACGGACAATCTCGTCAATGACCGAGCGGTTTAGTACTTTGGGGACGAAGCCCGCGCCTATGCCCTGTATACGGTGCGGTCCGGCTCTGCCTCCTGAAAGTACCGGCGATGCGTCCGGCTCCACCGCGACTATTTTTACTCCCGGCTTACGTTCCTTTAGCACTTCGCCCACTCCGGTAATGGTTCCGCCGGTACCGACACCGGCGACAAATATGTCAACGACACCGGCGGTGTCCTCCCAAATTTCAGGCGCGGTAGTTTGACGGTGAGCCTCCGGGTTTGCCGGATTTTCAAATTGCAGCGGCATAAAGCTATCAGGAATTGTGTGAACCAGTTCGCGGGCTTTATTTACCGCGCCGTTCATACCGTCTTTGCCCGATGTCAGGACAACATCTGCGCCAAGCATTGCCGCAAGTTTCCGCCGTTCCACCGACATGGTTTCCGGCATGGTTAGGATTAGTTTGTAACCACGGGCAGCGCAGGCAAATGCCAATCCTATGCCGGTATTGCCAGAAGTAGGTTCAATTACGGTGCCGCCGGGTTTTAGTTTTCCGTCCTTCACCGCCGCGTCCAGCATGGCTGCCCCTATGCGGCACTTTACACTGTTCATAGGGTTAAATGATTCTACCTTGGCAAGTACTTTACCGCCCAAGCCCTTGTCAAGTTTGGCAAGACGCACCAGCGGCGTATTTCCCCGCGCTGCGGTAATATCCTCGTAAATCTTCCCTCGGTTGTCTGCGTTATTGCTGCTCATTCTTAACTCCTGCTAAATTGAATACTCGCTTTCCTGATTGAGATCGTATTGGAACATCGCAAAAATACGCTCCTGAATTTCGATAATATCCGGATCGGTTCTGGCACGGGGACGCTTAATATTCACAGGAATTCTATTGCGTATACTGCCCGGACAGGGAGAAAAAACCACCACCTCGTCCGAAAGGTAAACCGCTTCTGTTACATCGTGGGTTACCATAACGATGATAAGCTGCGATCCGATTTCATCCCATAGACGCAGAAGATCATCCTGCAGTTTTTCCCGTGTCAGTGCGTCAACTGCGGCAAATGGTTCGTCCATGAGTATAATTTTAGGCTCTACAGACAGCGCTCTGGCAAGGGCAAGCCTCTGGCGCATACCGCCGGAAAGCTGTGATGGGTACTTGTACTCAATCCCGTTAAGCCCTACTTTGCCAAGATAGTGCCGCGCTCTGTCATTCCGTTCCGCGCGTTTTATACCCCTAAGCTTTAGCGCAAAGTTGATATTTTCAATTGCGGTCATCCATGGAAAAATCGCATAATCCTGAAAGATCATGGCAATATCATGTTTGGGGCGATCCCGGAAAACGCCGTTTGCCAAGGGGGAAATAAAACGGTAACGCCGTTTGTAGTCTTCCATTTCTTTTCGGGTTGAAGGCAGAGGTTCCAGAACCAGTTTACCGTCGATGTGTATTGTTCCATCCGTAGGAGCCTGCAGTCCCGCTAGGATTTCAAGGAAGGTTGATTTTCCGCAGCCCGACGGTCCAAGCAGTGTTACTATTTTGCCGTCGGGAATGGTAATAGACACATTCAATACTGCGGTGAGTCCCTCGGCAAGTCCTTTTTCGTTTACTACAGAAAAAAATTTTGTAATGCTCTTTGCTTCGATCATCAGCGGCCAACTTTCCAGACGGCAAGTTTTATTTCTATATATTTTAGAACTTCAATTAGAAACCAGCCAATCCAGCCGAGTATGACCATGCAGACCATCATCTCCGGTATAACAAAGTAATCCTTGGCTTGACCTAAAAGATAGCCTATACCGATACGACCTCCGTAGGATTCGCCGATGATTAGCATTACCAATCCCATGGCGACACCGGTTTTAAGACTCATAATGATCGAGCCGAATGCATGCCAAAAGTACACTTTGCGGAGCAGGGTAAATTCACTCGCGCCGAATACTCTGGCGCTGGCAAGGTAACGCGGGTCGGTATCCTTGATCCCTTGGTAGGTATTAAACAGAACAGGATAAAAAATCCCTAGGAACATCAAAAAAATATGCATTTTCGACCCGATGCCGTAGAAGATGATCGTCATGGGAACCCAAGCCGGAGGCGGTATAGGAGAAAGTAGCTGCCACAGCGGCAAAACATAAGCGCGGATTTTCAGGTTCCAGCCCATTAGGAGTCCGATTGGAACGGCAAGTAATACGGCGATGCCGAAGGCTATGAAAAAACGCCCCATGCTGTAAAGTATATGGAACACAAGCTGCCGGTGTAGAAGC
>BNVA01000103.1 GCA_025997755.1 Spirochaetia bacterium
CCAATGAATGCAATAATAGGTTTGTCGGAGTTGATGCCGCAGGAAAATCTTAACGATCTGCAGAAACATTATTTAAACGATATTAAAAGAGTGTCAAAGGCTTTGCTTGGAATTATAAATAATATACTTGATTTTTCAAAAATCGAAGCGGGTAAAATGGAAGTTGTTCCCGTTCATTATGATGTCTATGCGCTTTTTGATGAAATTGCGTCTATGTGCCGGTTTATAGCACAGGGAAAGGAGCTTAAATTTGAGTCGTATCGAAGTCCAGACCTTCCGCAGATTGTTTTTGGCGATGAAATACGCATAAAGCAGGTTATTACAAATGTTGTTAATAATGCCGTTAAGTACACCCGTGAAGGTTATGTTTCTTTTAAAATGTTAAAAGAAACAAATGAGAACGGCAAAGAATTTATTTTGGCGCTTATTGAGGATACAGGAATCGGTATAAGACAAGAGGATATGTCAAAATTGTTCGGCTCTTTTCAGCGCCTAAATACAAATAAAAACAGGCGTATTTCCGGAACGGGATTAGGGCTTGCAATAACAAAACAATTTTTAGACATAATGGACGGCGAAATAGAAGTAGAAAGTGAATATAAAAAAGGGTCGATCTTTAAAGTGCGCCTGCCCCTTATTGAAGGCGATCCTGATAAAATTGAGAAAGAAGGCGTTATATCAAATTTTGTATATGCCCGTAAGGACGTTACAACAAATATACTGGTTGCCGATGACGCTTCTGTAAATCTTACGGTGGCAAAAGGATACCTTGCCGCGCATAAATTCGAGATTGATACCTGCGAGAACGGTGTTCAAGCACTGAATATGGTTAAACAAAAAAAATACGATCTTGTATTTCTTGATCACATGATGCCAGAAATGGACGGAACCGAAGCCTGTAAAAATATAAGAGCATTGGGAACCGAATATTCAAAAAACCTTCCTATAATTGCATTAAGTGCAAATGCCGTTTCTGGTGCACGTGATTTATTTATTGAATCCGGCATGAATGATTTTATTTCAAAACCAATAGACGGCGTAGAATTAAACCGGGCACTTGCAAAATGGCTTCCTAAAGAAAATATAGAATTCGGCGACAATAAAGAAAATACAACAGATAAACACACCGGAGATCGAACTGCAATAAACGAGATATTATGGACGCATGATGAGCGCAGTTTTTTTAGGGAGTTAAGCGGAATAGATGGACTTGATCCACAAGAAGGTGTTGCGCATCTAGGAGGGAATTTAAAGGAATACACAAAAGTTTTACGGCAGCTTACGGAAGACCTTGATGAAAAGGCTCAAAAAATTAAAACCTATCTTGAAAAAGAAGACTGGGAAAATTATTCAATACTTGTTCATGCATATAAAGGAGTTTGTTCGATAATTGGCGAGAAGGCATTGTCGGAGCAGGCGTTAAAACTTGAAACAGCCTCAAAAACCATTCTTGACAAAAAACAAACTAAAAATTCCGGCATAAACTTCTGTAAACAAGAGACCCCAACTTTTTTAAGAAATATTTTTTCATTCCGTGATAACTTGCTTAAAACTTCACTTACGGCAAAAGATGAAAAAAGTGAGATTGAAAAAACAAAAGCGGAACTGTCTTTTACTGCGGAAAAATTATCTCAATTAGAAAAAGCCTGTAACGCCTTTAGCCCAAGCGATGCAAATACAGTTGCCGGTGAATTAAAGAAAATTACCGTTGATGATAAAACAGACGAATATATAAAAGAAATATGCAAACTAACAGATTCTTTCCGTTTTGCGGAGGCGGCGGAAAAAATAAAAGAATTACGCGCCGCACTAAAGATCGAGGTATAATTTGAACAATATAGAATTACTTGCTCCGGCAGGCAGTACGGAGGCATTGGATGCCGCAATAGCCTGCGGAGCGGATGCCGTCTACTTAGGATTAAAATCATTTAACGCAAGAATGCGGACAACGAACTTTGCATACTCACAATTTAATACTGTAGTTAAAGAATTGCATAGAACCGGCAAAAAAGTTTATGTTGCGCTTAACACAGTCTTTGAACAGCGTGAAGCCGACAGAATGTACCAGATGTTAAAATATCTTGCGGGTATAGGGCCGGATGGAATAATAGCGCAGGATTTTGGCGTACTGCAAATGGCAAAAGAATATTTTCCATCTCTTAAAATTCATGCCTCTACACAGATGAATATTGAGTCTGCCGGCGGCGCAAATGTTCTTTCGGCTAACGGTGCGTCGAGGGTTGTTCTTGCCCGTGAATTAAATTTTGAACAATTAAAAGCCATTAGAAGCGGAACAAATGTTGAGCTTGAAGTATTTGTACACGGGGCGTTATGCGTATCGGTATCTGGGCTTTGTCTTTTTTCAAGCTACTTAGGTGGAAAGTCGGCGAATAGGGGAATGTGTACCCAAGCCTGCCGCCGTTTGTATAAAACAAAGGACGATGAAAGCGGTTACTACTTTAGCCCGCTTGACCTTCAATTATTGGAACAGATTCCGCTTTTGGCTGAGGCAGGAATAAACGCTTTCAAAATAGAAGGCAGGATGAAAAGTGCGGAATATGTCGGCACTGTCGTACGCGCATACCGTAAAGTTATTGACAGCTTGGGCGGTAACACGGAAAAAGCAATTTTGGAAGCAAAAGAAATCTTAAAGGACGATTTTGCCAGAGGAAAAACTATTTTTCATTTTAATGATAACATTAATGATAATAATGATATAACATGGCTAAACTGGGAGCAGGACGGCGGCACCGGAATAAAACTTGGAGATATTATCAGCGTAAGCGGCGTGGGGGAAGACAGGGCGGCGGTAATAAACTGTGAATACGAACTACCGAAAAAAGGCGACTCGATACGCCTGCATCGCGCCGATGACAGTGTACGAAAATCATTCAAGTTGACATTTGTAGAACCCTTAAAAAACGGCAGCAGCGTACGGCTGTCAATACCGGAGGGTTTTGATTTAGGCGACAGAATTTATTTAATACAAAAAAGGAGCGGCGGTATGCGTTATGCGCCGGTACTGCCAAAAAATATTTCGTCTACCACAAAGTTCAGCCGTTTCCAACCCGGACGGGAGATAGCGCCTTTTGTTAAAATAGAAACAGCAAAAAAAAATATATCAAAAGAATTTAGAGCAGGCATATATGTTTGTGTTTCATCTATCGAGGATATGTACATCGTGCAATCTATAAAACCCGTGTTTCTTATTCTTTCGCTTAACGCAAAAAACATTGCGGTGCTTTTAAAAAACAACCCGCTTCCTTTTAAACCGGTGCAGATGATACTTTCACTGGATCCGTATTATACTGAGGACAATCCGTTATGCGATGCATTACCTGCTCTAGTATCAAAAGGTTATACCCGCTTTATTGTAAACAACCTTGGACACATTTCATTGTTTAAAAAAAACACCGGCATGCGTTTGATAGCGGGACCTTACCTATATGCTTTTAACCGTTTTTCTTTGAGTTTTCTTTGCGGACAGGATTTTAACCTTTTTGTAAGTCCATTTGAAAATAACCGCCAGAACCTAGAGCGTACTTTTTCGGAACGTGAACGCGACGCTGCATTTGTTACGGTTTTTTCTTACCCCCATCTTTTTAGGATACAAGCAGGGCTAAAATCTATTTATGATTTTTCTGTTTTTAACGACAGCAGGGACGAAAGATTTTTTTTGTTAAACCAAACAAATAACAAGAACGAAACGCCGCAATCGTTTGTTGTCCCTGTAACACCTTTTTCTATCGTGGATAAAATACCGTTTTTAAAACAAGCGGGCTTCAGGCGTTTTATTGTTGATTTTTCCGGCCCGCCGTTAAACAAACAGTACTACAAAAAAGTTCTATCCGCCTGCGAAAATGCTCAGCCGCTGCCTGACACAAAACGCTTCAACTGGAAAGACGGCTTTTACAGCATTAGCGAGTAGATAAGTTTGCTTCTTATTGTATCAAAAGATGGATCATAGTTCCGTAATCAAACGTGAAAAGTTTACGACCAAGCCGCTACTGCGGCGCAGCGTAACTGTATGTTAATGCGAAGTTGTCGCGTACCCACATTATTTATAAATATACACAAAAAGTCCTATTCCTATTTCCTTTATATCATTCCTATTAAAGAATGTTTGTTTTATTATATTTTCAAATTCATTTTTTGTATATGCACTTTTGCAAAGCTGCTTGAAGGTATTTTTCATAAACCACCGCTCAAAACCGGATTTACTTATTTTTGCTGCCTCTTCTTCGAGTGTTCCTTTTGAAACATTACGGTTCATGTCAATTATTAAAACAATCCCACTGTTTTTTAATACACGATACATTTCCCGTATTGCTATAACAGGTTCCTTAAAATTCTTAAATGCCGCTGAACAAACAATAAAATCAAATGTATTATCTTCAAAAGGCATTGCCGAAACATTCCCCTGCACAAATATTACATTAACATTTTCACGTTTTGCATTTGTTTTACAAATTTCAACAAAATCGGCACTAATATCCATTCCTATAATATTATAATTACCCAATTTAGCTAATTCGATTGATAAATAACCAGGTCCTGGTGCGACCTCCAATACATTAGCATTATCGTTTATATGGCTTGCGACTTCCTTCGCATACCCCTGCATTTCGGCAATTCTATTTGTACGGGTATTTTTATCATACCAGCGAGTAAACGGACCAGTTATACCAAGATCCTTAAACTGCCTAAAATATTTCATTACTGCCATAATATAACCTCAAAATTTGCCTTTAGCTTAATATTTTTTATATTTTTCATCAATAGTTTTTTAGAGTATTTGTCAAGCCAAAGTTAAAATGTCCAGCAATACTGATATGAAGAGCCTCCGTGTCAAGTACTCAAAGCAAATTTTGTGAAAATTGAGTTATTCTTCCTGTTTTACTTGAAACCTATCTGCCTAAAATCAATACCGGCAAAAAGTCCTAAGGACGCTCATATTCCGCTTTTCAATACTGATTCGAGTAATGTATTTTGTTTTGAACACGAACGGACCGTTACCAATGATTACGTTGTTAGATTTGAATGCCGACTGTTTCAACTCTTAAAAACTAACCAGCGGCTACCCCGCCCAAAAGACAAGGTAACCTTGCGTATAAAACTTGACAACAGTTGTGAAATTATTTGGAAAGACAACCCTCTCCTTGTTGAGGAGATCACACAGAAAAAAAAGGAGGGCATAGCCGCTTGAGTCTACAAAGACAAATGGGGACATTTCTATTGGTTGTTGACAGGCTTTCAGGAATTCCAAATTAGGAAAAGACAAGCTAAAATGAGGGATGGGACGGGGAATACTGAAGGGGCTGATAAAGGGCATGTAAGAGACGGCGGCAAAATTGCCGGAGAAACGGGAGGACAGCAATGCCCTTACCTACGGACTATCGGATGCGTTGAAGCGCGCATTAGCGGTATTTTACTTTTTGCATCCATCGCTGCTCAATTTTCAGCAGGAGATGCGGAGAAAACAGAAACGGGACAATCTTGAAACGCTGTTTGGGGTAAAGAACATACCGTGTACCGAACAACTGAAGAACATCGTGGACGAGGTAGAGTCGGCGGGGTTGGGCGAAATCTTCGATAAAGCCTTGAAATTGGCCGATGGGCAGGGGGTAGTAGAGCAATATCGGGTGCTGGACGGAGGGGTTTTGATACCAATGGACGGGGTATGGTATCATTCATCGGAAAAAATACACTGTAGTCATTGTTTACATAAAACGAAGGGAGAGAAAACGGTGTATTACCACAGCATGATAGGGACGGCCCTGGTGAAACCGGGGAGTACGGTGGTGTTACCCCTTATGCCGGAGTACATCCGGAACGAAGATGGACAAGAAAAGCAGGATTGTGAGCGGAACGCAGCGAAACGATACCTGAACGAACGCGGGGAAACGCTGAAATGGCTTGCGCCAACGTTTTTAGGGGACGATTTATATAGCTGCCATTCGATATGCAAGCAAATAGAGGCCATGGGGATGAGCTATATCTTCACCTGCAAAGATGAAAGTCACCCCTGGATAGCTGAACAAATAGCGAACGGGGAGCCGAAAACGTATAGCAGACGGGAATGGAATGGGCGGAATCACCTTGAATACCGGTATACATGGACAAACGGGATAGAAAACCGGTGTGATGGGGAGAAACTGCTGGTCAATTACCTTGATCTTCAGATATGGAACGAAGAAAAAGGGGAAATTACCTACCACAATAGTTGGATAACCAACAAAACCATCACCGAAAACAACGTGAAGCTGCTTGCAGACTGTGCCCGCGCTCGTTGGAAGATAGAAAACGAGTATAACAATGTGTTGAAACACCGGGGTTATAATCTGGAACACAATTTCGGGCATGGAGAAAATCATGCCAGCGAAATATTTTGCCTTTTGAATGTGTACAGTTATTTCATTCACGGTCTACAGGATATTGCTGATGAAGATTACCAGAAGGCCCGGGCGAGTTTTGGCAGACGGGACGCCTTTTTTTGGGCTTTGCGTTACGAAATGAGCCGTTATTTCCACGAAGACTGGCATTCATTCCTAATCACTATTGCCGGTGAACCTCCTGACGGTTGAATTTGGAATTGCTGACAGGCGCAATTCGTGCCCTTGACATAGCTTGACGGTGGTGGTAATGTTAATACAATCCCCTACTTGTTTTGCTTTATGCAGAGTGGCGGGGGTAAGGAAGCGATTGCGGATGGAGAGATGAGAATGCAGAGCGGTGTTCTTACTTCAAGTAGTGTTGGGAAAACAAAGCGGATGAATCGCTTGTTCTCTGTTGCAGACAAGTGCATAGTCGTTCCTTTGGACGACAACCTAATATCCGGTGAAGAATTAGGATTGCTCAATTTGCGAAAAAAATTGGAACAAATTGAGCGCGCAAAGCCTAACGCCATTCTGGGCTATTGTGGTACCTTATCTTTAATGAAAAATTCAAGCATACCGACAATTTTAAACGTTACCGCAAGCACAAGTAGATATGCCCATACACATAAAGTACAAATAACGGATATAGAAAGAGCAATTGCCCTCGGCGCCGAAGCCGTAGCCGCCCATCTTAATGTGTCAAGTCAGTATGAAAGTGATGTCAACAACCAATAGAAATGTCCCCCTTTTCCGTTCAATAGAAATGTCCTCTTTTGTCTTTGTAGACTCAAGCGGCTATGCCCTCCTTTTTTTTCTGTGTGATCTCCTTAACAAGGAGTGTTTTG
>BNVA01000104.1 GCA_025997755.1 Spirochaetia bacterium
CCGTAACCGTTGATTTTGAATTTGTTGAAGACGAAAAACAAACCGAACAATATGTAAAAGCCTTGTGCACGGTAAAAATGTCCGGTAAAACAGGTGCGGAAATGGAAGCCTTAACCGGCGTTTCTGTCGCGCTGCTTACAGTATACGATATGTGCAAGGCTGTAGATCGCGGCATGACAATTTCAAATATACGTTTGGAAGAAAAATCCGGCGGGAAAAGCGGACACTGGAAACGTTAAACAAATTGCGGTACAATTAAAATGGAGCTGATATGAATGATATAACCAATTCAAAAAAAGACCTGTCTAACAAGGGTGTAAACGCTGTATTCGGAATAGCGGGCGGTATTGCCCTTATGGTATTGGGTGTTGTACTCAGTAAACTTTCATTTTTAGGACCTATTGTAGGAGCAATCGTTACAATTATCGGGATAAGCGGTATTTTATCCAAAAGCAAATCAGATAAAAAGGGCGGTGCTATAACTTGTGCCGTTGGTATCATTATTCTTCTTCTGCGGGTACCCGCAGTCAGCGTCATAGCCGGTACAGTTCTTAGAGTAGGCGCTCTTGCTTCGTTTGGTCTTGGTATCTGGAACGGAATTAAATTTTTGATAGGTCTAAAGAGCCGGCAATAGTATATTTAAAAAGTGCGCTTTTTTTTTGAAACTTACGGCTGTCAGATGAACATTGCCGAGTCAGCCGCATTGCGCATAACGCTTCAGGAGCGCGGCTGGCTTGCTGCGGCAAATGAAAACGATGCAGACCTTGTAATAATCAATACTTGTTCGGTTCGTATAACGGCAGAACAGCGGGTAAAGGGCAGACTTGCCTATTATACTGCGCTTAAAAAAAAACTAACACCCGCGCCGTTAACGGTACTGGTTACAGGCTGTATGGCATCGCGGATTGGTTCCGCGCTTATTGAGTCAGGCGCCGATTTTGTTTTAGGCACAGAGGAAAAACAATTTTTTCCGGCAATTCTTGAAGCAATTGAAGCAGGTAAAAAAGATATAGCGTATAACGGCAGAACAGAAAACAGTTTTATTTTTTCAAAAAACTATTATACGGAAGGAACATTCAGATCGTTTGTTCCGATAATGCACGGATGTAACAATTTTTGTTCATACTGCATTGTGCCGTACGTACGCGGCAGGGAAATCTCAAGAAGCCCTTCGGAAATAATCTTTGAAATAAACGAACTTGCAAAAAAAGGCGTACTCGAAATTACTTTACTGGGTCAAAATGTAAATTCATATTTGTGGGAAGACGGCAGTAAAAAATATTTTTTTGCCGACCTGTTAAAAATTATTGCCGGTACCGCAGCCGGTACTTCAATCAAATGGGTACGGTTTCTTTCAAGTCATCCGAAAGATCTATCGGAAAATACAATCAATGTGATAAAAGAAAATAATTGTTTTTGCCGTCATATTCATCTTTGCGTACAGCACGGGTCCAATAAAATTTTAAAAGCTATGAACAGACGTTACACAAGAGAACGTTATCTTGAACTTGTAGATACACTGCGGTGCGCTATGCCCGGTATAACTATCTCAACCGATATTCTTGTAGGCTTTCCGGGCGAGACCGAAGCCGATTTTGAAGAGATTCTAACATTGATGGAAAGCGTAAAATTTTTATATTCATATATGTATCACTACAATCCCCGCGAGGGAACTGCCGCTTTTACCCTGCCGGACAGAGTAGATGATGAAACAAAAAAACGCCGTTTGTCTTGTGTTATTGAATTACAACAAAAACATACACGGCTGGCACTATGTTCAAGATTAGGCACGAATGAAAATGTTTTGATAGAAGGCGTTTCAAAAAAAAATAGAGCGGAACTGGTTTGCCGAACCGAGCGTGATGAAATGGCGGTCGCGGCGGGCGGTGTTTCCGGTATCGGCAGTTTTGCAAAAATAACGCTTGATTCAATAAACGGTAATACATTCCGGGGAACTTTCATACTATAGAAATTCTACTAATTTTCCCCTTCCCTACATCCCATAATCCCTACGTTACCTTGAACTACAAACTAGTTAGAAACTAGAATGTAGAAACAGGAGATAACATGACAGAAAAAAAGGAAATGGCGCTTGTTTCACGGGTTAAAGAATTCGGACTGCGGGATGCAGCATTTTTAGAAAACGGCTCCGTAAAAATTTTGATAGATGATATTGGCGGTATGATACCTCAATTCTTAAATACACAGGAAAAAAGACATATAAACGCACACTGGCAGCCGGTTTTCAGGGCAAATTCGGATAAGCCTTTTGATGATACGGAACACGGAACTTTTTGGAAAAACTCCATGCTTTACAACATTGCCGGAGCCTTTTCCTGTATACCAAATGTAGGAAGCGCCTGCATTGTTGAAGGCGAAACCATGCCGGCAAACGGCTGGAGCGCCAACCTTGCTTGGAAGTACCTGCGCTGCGGAAACGATCCCGCTACAGGCGCAGCGTGGTCGCTTTCAGAGATGAACAGTCCATCAAGTAAAATTCCGCTTTCTTTTAAAAAAATTGATGCCGTAATGCCGGGTCAACCTGTTCATTACACAAAAATAAAAATGGCGAATTCAAGTAATTCAGATATTGAGATTTGCGTCGGTTTTAACAATATGCTGGGCGCTCCGTTTTTGCAGCCGGATTGTATAATTTCGGCTGCTGCAGATGACTGGTGTACCCCGCCGCCCGGTGGTGAATTTGACACGACAACAAGACTCGCTATGGGGGCGGAATTTATCGCTCTTACAAAAGCTCCGCTTGCTTACGGCGGAAAGGTTGATTTGAGTAAAATATCCGGTCCCTTAGGCTATACGGATATTGTAATAGGGGCAATTCCCGGTGATGCAAAGCTAGGCTGGACAACGATGGTAAATCCTAAACTAAAGTTAGTTTATCTTTGTTTTTTTACAGGGCCGTCTGCTGTGGAAGACAAGGAAATTGCCCTGCGGTTTAACAATATACTAATGCAGTACGGAGGCAGACATTATACCCCATGGTCGCCGTGGGAAGGCGGAACAGACATAAATTATTGCGTAGGAATGGGGAATTCGATCAGCGCTTACAATTACGGACTTGATTATTCAAGGCGTGTAAAAAAACTGCTTGATGCGCCTACAACGGTGGTGATACCGGCAAAAGATGAAAAGACACTCTGCTTCGGCAGTTTATTTGCACCCTACGAAAACAGCATACTCGATAGCGGAATAGTTGGCGTGGATGCGGAAGAAAATAAACTTATCTGCAAGAGCGCCACAGAGTCGTGGAAATTTAACGCGGATTCATCGTTTGCGGCATTGAAGAAAATTCAAATGTGATTTTACCCTAAAAGGCGTTTTTTGGCGATCTCCACCGCCCTATCGATCATTTTTGAAAGAGAAAGCCCCTCTAAACCTGCCAATGTCAGGTGATCATTTTGAAGCGGTATCAATATACGCTCCGCAGGAGCGGCGAGTACGGCTTCGGCTATGTCCGTTGTGATTTCGCCCATCATACTGTTGCCTATGATTATACCGATAGGACCGATGATAAGACTGCCCAGCCGGACGGATTGCCGTATTGCATTTTCACCGGCGGCGCCGCGGCTGGCGCCGGCATTAACCATACGTTCAACCGCAACCGCGTTTGTTCCCAGCGCAATAATTTCGGTATCCTTACCCAACGCCTCGCGGAGCTTAGCCGTAAGCTGGACGCCTATACCGCCGCCCATACCGTCAACAATTACAATCGTATTCTTCATCAGCCAAGCTCTGAGCGATTTTTGATTACCTTTGATATTAAACCGTACTGTTTTGCCTCCTCGGCGCCCATCCAGTAGTCGCGGTCTGTATCTTTCTCAACCTGTGTTTTTACAATTCCTGTTTCATCGGCAATAAGTACATTGATCTTTTCGCGGAGTTTTTCAAGCTCGCGTGCGTGAATCTCAATATCCGTGGCTACCCCGCGTATACCTGAAAGCGGTTGATGTATCAAATAATGGCTGTTCGGCAATCCGACACGCCTTTCTTTAGGCGCCGCCAAAAGGATTATCGCACCGGCGCTGGCCACAAGTCCCATCCCTATAGTCCAAACGGGCGGTTTTACAAAACGAATCATATCGAAAATCGCAAAACCGGCATCCGCATCCCCGCCGGGCGAGTCGATAAAAAGCCTTATAGGGTCATCTCCCATATTTTCCAGTAACAATAACTGGCGTATGGTTTTTTCCGCTAAGTCTTTTTTTATTTCGCCGGAAAGCAGAATTGTCCTTGTTTGGAGCATTTTGCCGGTAAGAAAATCAGCGCCGCCCTCTTTGGAATCGCCTTTTTCTTTGCAGTCATCATCATCGCATCCCATCTTGGGATACATTTTTATGTTTTCAATCATTTCTTTATTATATTGACGACCGCAGTATAACATCAAGAGATGCTCCCCTATACAATTTTAAAACCTAAGCTCTTGCCGTCGTTATAAAACATCTGTACGGTTTCCAATGAATACTGGTTAAGCTCCTTACCGACATTGGAGAGTTTTTTTAAAATGTCGTTGGTAACCGTGATTATGTCAACGCCGCTATCCTGGGCTTGGAAAATATTCAATAATTCCCGTGTACTTGCCCATAGGCTTTCCGCTCCGGCAACGCTTTTACACAATTTTGTTGTTTCTTTCATCACCGGAGCAGGATCGACACCTGTATCTGCAATGCGTCCGGCAAAAACGGAAATAATCGCTCCCGATCCCGGTTTTATGTTTTTTAAAACCGTTTCCACCTGCTGTAAGGTAAGTATCGCTGTAATATTAAGTTTTAAACCTTCCGCCGATAATTTCTTTATCAGCGCCGCCGATGATTCGCCCTTTGTGTTGGTTACCGGTATCTTTATAAAAACATTGTTTCCCCAACTCCCGATTTTCCGCGCTTCTTTTTCCATTGTTTCAAAGTCGTCCGAAAAAACTTCAAACGACAACGGCATATCGGGAATTGCCCTCACGGCTTCTTTTGCAAATTGTTCATAATCGGTAATGCCCGCTTTTTTCATTAAAGACGGGTTTGTGGTAAAACCGCTGACAAAACCGGCTTTGTACATTTCCACCATACCTTTTATATCAGCACCGTCCGCAAAAATTTTTACCTTAAAATCATGCTTTGTCATATTCGCCCCTTTATATTTTTACTTATTTAATTGCGTTTACTATGAGATGCCACACAACGCCCTGCCAGCCTTCCGCGTGCGGTGTAATACGCTCATCGCAGACAACCGGCACCAAAACACATGCGTCGGCTTTTTGTTTGGCATAACCGCCGTCGCGGGAAACAATGGCGGTAATTTTTGCTTTTCTTTGTATAGCAAGGTCTATGGCCTCTTTTATGTTGAGCGATGTGGTCTGCGAGCCGCCGCCTACAGAGAGTATCAACAGCGCGTCGTTTGCCCCTAACTTTGAGGTTTCCAGCCATTTACTGAATGTTGTATGCCAGCCTTCATCGTTTGTGCGCGCCGTAAGCTCGGCGGCATTGTCCGTTGGGGCATAAGTTTCGATTCCTGCAATCTTGCGGAAATCATTAACCGCGTGAGAAGCGTTTGCCGCGCTGCCGCCCACCCCGAGTATAAATAGTCTGCCGCCCTTTGTTTTTAAGGCGCTTAAAATTTCCGCAGTTTTAACAATATCCTGCCGGTTAATTTTAACTGCAATATCACCGGTTTCTTTTAAATACTGTTCTGCATAAGATGCAAAATCCATAAATTATCCTCCTTCATTTAGCCGTTTCAAGTTCCATTATTTTTAAAGCCGCCTCAAACAAATTAGCGGCATTAAAGTTAGGTTTTTCCGTTCCGCTCTTCTTTGATGAATGATAATTATCAATCTTGATCGTTATCATACCCATGCTGTTACCGCATTTTATGTCTGTATACTGATCTCCTATAAAATAACAGTTACGAACAACAAGATCGTATTTTTCAATAGCCTGTTCAACAAACAAGGTTCCGGGCTTTCGGCACCGGCAATTTTGTTTGTATTCCGGTACAATCCCATTAGGATGATGATAGCAATAATTGAATTGATCTATCAAGTGTCCGTTTTCTTCTGAAAAATCGAATAACATTTTTTCAATCGCTTTCATATCCTGCAATGTCATTTTTGCTTTTGCAAGATCGGGCTGATTTGAAATAAGTATAGTGATAAATCCTAAACGTTTTAATAATTGCAATGATTTGAGCGTCCATGTGTATATTCCAAAATCGGCAGGCGAATGAGGAGCTTCATATTCCTGCGTTGCGGTACAGTAAACCAGAGGGTTTATAACGCCGTCCCGATCCAAAAAAACCGCTTTGTTCATACGATGAGCTTTTTCCTTAAATCTTCCAAACCGGCAGGAGAGCCTATTTCATAAAACCGTTCAAACACTTCATACCCTGCAAGTTGTTTTTCGCCTGATAATTGTTCATAAATTTCCGCAAGATCAAATGGTTTGTTAGCGGGGAAGCTATCAAAAACGGATCTGTGCAAAATGCCAAGACCGTAATCAATATAATTCATGTCACGCGATTTTTGTTTTTTGTTGTATGTGACAATTTGATTATTTTTAAATATTACATTGCTTGTATCAAAATTGTCGTCATTTTTAAAAACCGTCATAAGCCCTTTTTTGTTAGACGATATAAAAGCATCTTCAACATTTTGATAATCAATATCCAAATATGAATCGCCATAAAGAATAAAAAAAGTTTCCGGCAGAATACGTCCGATTTTTTTTATTGCGCCGCCTGTGCCCAATAGTTTATCGCCGTCAAAACTATACTCAACCTTAATTCCATAACCGCCGCCATCTTTGATATAGTTTTGTATTTGTTCACCAAGATACCCAAGACAAAGAATGGTATGCCGGACATTGTTTTTTTGCAGAAGCATCATTTGATGATGAATGAAGGGTTTTCCGTTCACATCGATCATGGCTTTTGGGATAGTTTCCGTTACAGGTCTCATACGTGTCGCAAGTCCGCCCGCAAGTATTATAACAGGCAGCATTATTGAACCAGTACCTTTGTCCCTTCAAAATCGAATTTAAAACGGACTTCCTCAAGACCGGCTTTCATCAGCGTATGGCGCAGTTTCATTTTATCCTCGGCATAGAACATTAAAAAACCGCCGCCGCCCGCGCCAATCAGTTTACCGCCTACAGCGCCGTTTTTCAAAGCAAG
>BNVA01000105.1 GCA_025997755.1 Spirochaetia bacterium
TTTTTTCGATGCTCTCCGGTTTAACGCTTGCGCTATTACTGCCCGATGTTTTTAGCTCCGCGCATTTTTCTCCGGTGGTGTCGGGTTTAGTTTTGGGATGTGTTACAGGAATTGCGGCAATACTCGGCGATCTGGCGGAATCCGCGATAAAGCGCAGCGTGAACATAAAAGACTCAGGTTCAATAATTCCGGGACGCGGCGGTATCTTAGATTCTGTAGATGCAGTGGCGCTTTCGGCGCCGGTTTTCTACATCGTATACCGGCTTTTGTTTGTCTAAATTGGAGATCAAATATGAAACGTGTTTATAATTTTTCACCGGGACCTTCTATGCTTCCGCTGCCCGTACTGGAAAAGGCTGCTGCGGAGATGTGCAACGCAAACGGAAGCGGGCAGTCTGTTATGGAGATGAGTCACCGTTCCGATGATTTTAAACCGGTAATCGAAAATACCGAAAAAAAGATTCGCTCGTTGTTGTCTGTACCAGATAACTACCGTGTTCTTTTTTTACAGGGCGGAGCGTGGCTTCAATTTGCTATGGTGCCTATAAATCTTTCTGTCGCAGGCGGAAAAGAAACGGGAAATAAAAAAAAGGCAGCTTACATTGACACAGGTGTATGGGCGTCGAAAGCCGCAGAAGAAGCCGGAAAATATGTTTCCGTCCGTATTGCGGCAACATCCAAAGACAGGAACTACACTTACATTCCTAAGGCTCCGTCACCCGATCCTGATGATGCCTACTACTACATTTGTTTGAATAACACGATAGTTGGGACAGAGTGGCGGACAGTGCCGGACACCGGTAATGTGCCTTTGGTTGCGGATGTTTCAAGCTGTATCATGTCCGAACCGCTTGATGTTTCGCGTTTTGGTTTGATTTTTGCGGGCGCTCAAAAAAATCTGGGCGCTGCCGGTTGTACGCTTGTAATTATCCGCGATGATCTTATAACTGATAATTTTCCGCAGACGCCTACAATGTTAAGCTACAAGACTTATGCAAAGGAAAATTCGCTGTTCAATACGCCGCCTTGTTACTGTATATACATAATGGGTTTAGTACTCGATTGGATAGAACAAAACGGCGGATTAAAAGAAATGGAAAGGCGCAATAAAGAAAAAGCATCGCTGCTCTACGACTGCCTTGATAACTCGCGTTTATTCACTGCACCCGTAGAAAAAGACTCACGCAGTTTGATGAATGTTCCGTTTGTTTTTAAAGAAAGCTATGCAAAAAACAGTGCCGATCTTGAAAAACGATTCTTAAATGAGGCGGCGGAGAGCGGCATGGTGAACCTAGCGGGACACCGCCTTGTAGGCGGGCTTAGAGCAAGCCTCTACAATGCGATGCCGCTTGAAGGCGTAAAAAAACTGGCAGACTTCATCGAAAATTTTAAGTGCTAAGTTAAACTTTTCTAGCTTAAAATAATGTCGCTTAAAATATTCTCGTAAAGCTCTTGTTTGCCGCTTGTCCAGCCGGTTTTGCCGTAGTCCTTTGCCAATGCCGCAAGGGAGGGCAGGTCAAAACCGCCTTTTTCAAACTTTGCGCCGTTACCGGAATCAAAAGAGGCATAGCGTTGTTTAAGCAAGTCGGGTATACGTCCGTCGGTCAGCACCGCATCGGCTTTTTCAAGTCCGAAAGCGAAGGCATCCATTCCGCCTATATGGGCAATAAAGAGGTCTTGCGTGTCGATAGAATTACGCCGTATCTTAGCGTCGAAGTTAAGACCGCCTGTGATAAAGCCGCCCATCCTGATAATTGCAAGCATAGCCTGAGTTGTCTCGTAGACATTGTTCGGTAACTGGTCTGTATCCCAGCCGTTCCTAGGCTCGCCTCTATTTGCGTCAACGGAACCCAGCATATCGTTGTCAACACAAACGTTAAGCTCGTGGGCAAAATCGTGTCCGGCAAGCTCGGCGTGGTTCGCCTCGATATTTAGTTTAAAATCTTTTTCCAAGCCGTGAGCGCGTAAAAAGCCGATAACGGTCTCTGAATCAAAGTCGTACTGATGCTTAGTCGGCTCCATAGGTTTCGGCTCAATATAGAAACAGCCTTTAAAGCCCTGTTTTCGTCCGTAATCGCGGGCAATGGTAAGAAGCATGGCAAGATGTTCTTTTTCGCGCTTTACATCGGTATTTAGAATTGACATATAACCTTCGCGTCCGCCCCAGAAAGTGTAACCCTCTCCGTCCAGTTTGATAGTGCCGTCAATCGCGTTTTTTACCTGATTTGCCGCATGAACCAAAACATCAAAATCGGGGTTGGTCGCAGCGCCGTTCATAAAACGGGGATTGCTGAATACATTAGCTGTACCCCATAGAAGTTTAACGCCTGCAGCGTCCTGCCGCTTTTTTAAGCCATCCACGATCTTGGAAAGATTTGCAGCGCTTTCGTCAGGATTTTTTCCTTCCGGCGCAATATCACGGTCGTGCCAAGCGTAGTAAGGAGCGTCTATCTTTGTGATAAACTCAAATGCCGCATCCGCCTTGTTTTCCGCATTCTGCATGGGGTCTGTGGTACTGTTCCACGGAAAAATATGCGTTGCCGCACCGAAGGGATCCGCACCGTCACCGCAAAAGCTATGCCAGTAGGCTATGGCAAAACGAAGCCAATCCTTCATTTTTTTGCCGCGAACGGTTTTTTCGGCTTCGTAGTACTTGAACGCAAAATTGTTTTTTGATTTTGATCCCTCATAAGAAATCTTACCTATCCCGGGAAAATACTCTTTGTTTCCGATAAAATAATTTGCCATAAACAAACTCCTTTCTAATTGTAAAGCGGACTAAGCGCCTTTAAATACCGATTATACACAGTGTAAGCATCATTATAAAGCGGGACATTATGCGGGTCAGGCAAAACGCAGCTATCCTCGTTAATCGTTATATGCTCGTCGCAGATTTCCTTGATCGATTTTGTCTTGCCGTTGAGTTTTAACAGGCACCAATAAGCCTGCAAAGCGGCTCCCATTGCACAGGCTTCATCTCCGGCGGGACGCTTTACCGGCAGATTCATAATATCCGCCGCTAACTGCCGCCACACGGCGCTCTTGCTGCCTCCGCCTATGATCCGTATTTCCCGAGCATTAAACCCTAAGTTTTTGAATGCCTCAAAACCGCCCCGAATTCCGAAAATTGCCGATTCCAAGGCTGCGCGGGCGATATTTTCTCTCGAGCAGTTAGCCGCCGTGATACCCATGATGCTCGCCCGTCCCTTAGGCAGATTAGGGGTGCGCTCGCCGTTAAAAAACGGCAAAAATACAATGCCGTTAGCTCCGGGCACCGATTTTTCCGATAGTTTATCAAAATCCTTTACATCGCGCTCAAAGAGGGAGCGTGTTTCCTCCGAGGCGACCGTACAATTCATCGTGCATAAAAGCGGTAAAAAGCCGCCGGTTGATGATGAAAAGCCGGACAACCCGTTTGCAGGGTCGGAGAGCGGCGTATCGGAATAGCCGAATAAAGTCCCCGAAGTGCCAAGACTCATCGTCAAAAAACCATCCTGTACGCAGCCCGTGCCTATAGCGCCCATCATGTTGTCGCCGCCGCCCGAGGATACGGGGATTCCTTCTGGTATACCGAATTTTTTCGCCGCATCCTTGGTAACAAAACCATTCGGCTCGTCGGAAGCTATTATGGGAGGCAGTATCGAATAGAGTTTTTCGTCAATTATGCCGCATATTTTTTTTGACCATTCTTTGGTTTTACCGTTAAAAAACGCGGTGCCGGAAGCATCGCCCGCTTCCGCATTGTACGCGCCGGAAAATAAAAAGTTTAGGTAGTTGTGGGGCAGCATAACAAATTTAAGTTTTTCAAAAGCATGCGGTTTGTGCCTTTTAAGCCACAGCACCTTACCGGCGGTAAAACCCGGCAGCATCAAATTGCAAGTTTCGTTGATAACGGCAGCATCACCGCCGGCCGCTTCGCTTATCAGGCTGCATTCTTGTGCCGTTGAGGTATCGTTCCAAAGTTTTACGTTGTATAACGGTTTACCTTCCGCATCCAAAGGCACAAAACCATGTTGATGTCCTGAAATACCTATGGCGGCAATGGATTTTTTATCCTCGCCGCTTATTTTTTGCCAGCATTTTAAGAGGGCGTTGTCGTACCACTCGGTCTTTTGCTCGCGGGTTCCATCGTCTAGCGCTATCAAATCTAAAGGCTCCGAGGACGAGGCAATGGTTTTTCGGTTTTCCGTATCGTAGAGTACGATTTTTATACTCTGCGTTCCCATGTCAATACCGGCAATTGTATGTTTCACACTCAAATGATATTATTTTAGAAATATTTAGTCAAATCACTAAGATAAATACAGACGGCATTGTTGTATACTCAAAAACTTATTTGTATGTTAATATTGATCCAGCGAGAAGGACGCCCACTCAAAAATTATGCGTATAGGTCCATTATCTTTTTACCGTAAAGCCTTGTCTCTTGCACTGCCTGTTATGCTTCAGATGCTCATCATGGGTTTGGTTTCCCTAATCGATAATTTTATGGTTGCCGGTTTGGGAGACGCTTCTATGGCGGCGGTGAATGTTTCTAATCAACTCAATTTTATTTTTATGGTTTTTGTAAACTGTGTATGCGGCGCAGGTGCGATCTATATGGCGCAGTTTAACGGCGCTAACGATCCTTCGGGTATGAAGAATGCTTACAGGTTTAAAGTGCTGTTGGTTTATGTTTTGTTCATTGTGTATTTTACACTTTGTCAAACTATTCCAGAAAGAATGCTTTCTATGATGACTTATGGAAACTCGGAACAATCAGGGATTGTTAATTTGGGATCACAATATTTGCGGCTTGCGGCTTGGACATTACTTCCGATGGGACTTTCGATTGCGTTGGGCAGTTCGTTTAGAGAGGTTGGCAGACCGCGTATTCCGCTGATCATTTCTGCAATCGCAACACTTATCAATACGGCGGGTAACTGGCTGCTTATATACGGCAATCTGGGTGCGCCCCGTCTTGAAGTACGCGGTGCGGCTATAGCTACGATAATTGCGCGTACCTGCGAAGTGTTGATGTTTGTTATTTTTGCGCGTATTGATAAAACAAAATTTTTTGTGCCGTTTATAAAAATATTTAATGTTGATAAAAAACTTATTAAAGATATTTTGAGCAAGTCGGCTATGATTCTGGTATCGGAAGCATCGTGGATAACCGGAGAAACACTTATGATGGCGATCTGTAACAGACGAGGCGGTGCGGAAACGGTAGCGGGTATGGCTGCAGGTTTTACCATTGCAAACCTTTTCTACCTTTGCTTTGCCGGTGTTTGGACTGTAACGTCCGTAACTGTCGGCGGATCGCTTGGAGCGGGTAAATTAAAGGAGGCAAAACAAAGAGCGGCATGGATACAATCCGGATCAATTTTTTTAGGAATAATGATTTCCGTAGTTGGCGCTGCCGGCGCGACTGCATTGGTGCCGCTTGTATTTTCAAATTTAACCATTGCCGCTCGGCATATCTGTATGAGTTTGGTTTATGTTGTAGCCGTGTTTTTGCCGCTGTGGGATTTGCTTAATGCTCAATTTGCTATATCCAGAGCCGGAGGCGATGCCGCTATGGGTATGTGGGCTGATATTTCCGTTACGATTGTGATAATACCCTTGGCGTTATTTTTAGGTTTTGCCACAATGCTGCCGCCTGTCGCAATGTTTGCGATCATCAAATCAACCGATGTTCCAAAATATTTTATTGCGCGATATTTCCTGAAGAAAGAGCGGTGGATTAGGAATATGACCATTCGCAGGTAGCCACTACCCACTGATCACTCATCAAGTTTTTCCGCCTGTTTTTTCGTGTTTACAAAATCCATAATATCTTTTGCGTATTGAATGGCATTATTCGTATCTTCGGCGGTAATTTCAAACTCATCAGGGTAACGCGGAATAACCGAATAACGGTTAAGCACGCTACATTGTGGTAATATTGATGAAAAAGAAGTATCGACAGTTTCACACTGTTTAAGAATCATTTTCAGATCATGTATCTTTTCAAATGCGACATTATTCTGAAACAGAAAACCTTTGAGATTTTTTTCTGCCGACTGCTGACAGTGAAAACAGATAATTCCTTCAGGACGCGGATAGTGCATTGTTGCAAGATATTCGGCTGACTTTAAATCTTCACCTGCAATAAAAAACCACTGTGCTAACTCGGTTGCTTTATCCATAAATTTTCATTCCTTTGGTTGTTACCACTTTCTCGATTGTTGTTACTCCGGTAGCACGGTCAAGAAATTTATCTTTTTTATGCACCAATAAATCTATTGCATGATTTTGTTTTTCATAAATTGCAAGCCCTATTGCATCCATCGCCTCTAACTCGCGCATCGGCGCTTCATTCTTCAATACCACATACAAATCAAAATCTGAACCTTTATGCGGTGTGCCATAAGCGTATGACCCAAAAAGATATATCTGCTCAACTGGAACAGTTGCAACTATTATCTTTGTAAGCGTATCAAGTTCATTGCGAATAGAATCAATGTTATTCATTTTTCGGTCCTTCTAATCTATGCCCTTTTCCTTGCAAAAGTTGGCAAGCGCCAATCATACCAGCTTGGTTGGTGTACGTAATCACTACAAATAGGACACCCTGCTTTGTAAAACAGTATTGTATTTTGGCACAGAACTCAGGCGGGGTCAAGAAACCAAGCGACTCATCAGCAATTCTGATATGAAGAAATTTAACCACAAAAAATACGAAACACACGAAAAAATGATAAATTTTTGGAATTGTCCCCGTGATGCGCCGTGTAAAAAACTAACCATGAAGGAGCCTGTGTGCCATGTAAAAAACTAACCATGGCGATTTCTTCCGCGACGCGGAAGAGTTACAGGTACATCATGTACAGTAGAAAGCAAATGTTCAACAGCTTTATCCATGAGACACTTTTGAGCTACAAGCGGTATAGATTCTTTGAAGCGCAGGGCATCCTGCTTTATCCTGATACCCTCCAGTTTTTCATCGAAAGAGCACTCAAACAACCGTTGCAGCGGTGTTTTAGCCGTATCATACTTGCGTTTCTTTTTTGCACCAACTCTTTCACAAC
>BNVA01000106.1 GCA_025997755.1 Spirochaetia bacterium
CTCGCGCCTCCGGCGATTCAAGATTATAGTGAGTAAGTAGTCGGGGGAAGTCTCCCCCTCGCTTCAAAGGTTGCTCGCAACGCTTTTCCGCTGCCCCCTCTATCCTCTCCAGTGACGACAGGGCATTTTTTATAGCCAGCATATCCTTGCCGTGAGCCTTGTCCATCGCAAGACGGGAGAGGATAGAGGGGGCAGCGGAAAAGCGTTGCGAGCAACCTTTGAAGCGAGGGGGAGACTTCCCCCGACTACTTACTCACTATAATTTTGAATCGCCGGAGGCGCGAGCTTTTGATAAAGCTGCCTCGAACAGGCTAAAAGAATTGGAAAATCTGCTGGGAAGCGCCATTTTTGAAGACCCGTCGATACTTTTGACGGAGGGAAAGCTCATCAGACAGGGGTACAACAGCGATTTAGATCATCTTCACAAGCTAAAAGACAACGGCAGAAAACTTTTAGAGGACTATTTGGAGGAAGAAAAGCAAAAAACCGGTATTACAAGTTTAAAAATCCGTTATAACCGGCTTATAGGCTACTATTTTGAGGTAACAAACGTCCATCTTGCCCGTGTTCCGGCGCATTTTATCAAGCGTCAGGGCATAAGTACCGGCGAAAGGTACAGCACGGAACGTCTTGCCGCGCTTGAATCCGACATAAACGGGGCAAGCGACAAGATCATTGAGCTTGAAAAAAAATTATTTTTGGAGTTAAGGGAAAAGGCAAAGGAGCTTCTGGCGGAGCTTCTCTCTGCCGCCGGTTTGATTGCCGAGCTTGACGCCGCCCAGTCCCTAGCCCGCGCCGCCTCCGTTCATGGCTGGGCAGCGCCTATTGTTGATACAAAAAACCGGCTTAATATCATTGAGGGACGTCATCCGGTTGTGGAGGCTCACCTGCCGAATGGGGAGTTTATCCCGAACGACGTTATTTTAAATGCCGAAGCTGAGGAGAAAACCAGCGCGGCTTTTGTGTTGATAACCGGTCCTAACATGGCGGGAAAATCCACGTATCTGCGTCAGGCGGCGCTTATCGCTGTAATGGCGCAGATGGGAAGTTATGTACCTGCCGCCTCCGCCGAAATCGGGCTTGTTGACCGCGTTTACTGCCGTGTGGGGGCTTCCGACAATTTGGCAAGGGGCGAGTCAACTTTTTTTGTGGAGATGAACGAAACGGCTTATATTTTGAACACGGCGACCGAGCGCAGTTTTGTTATAATGGACGAGGTGGGCAGGGGGACAAGCACAAAGGACGGGCTTGCGATAGCTCAGGCGGTAAGCGAAGACCTACTCTGCCGCCTGCGGTGCCGAACCTTGTTTGCTACGCACTACCACGAACTTTCAGAATTGCGGCATCCGCGCCTTGTAAACCGCTCCCTGCTTGTGGACGATGAAAACGGCAAAATCGTATTCCGCCGCCGCCTTGTGGAGGGCGCATCGCCTGAATCCTACGGTTTGCACGCCGCGCGGCTTGCGGGGCTTCCCGAATCAATTTTGGAACGCGCCGCCGCCATAATGCAAAAACTCAATTCACCGCCGCCCCGCCCCGCCGTGCAAAAAAAACCGCCGTCCCAAGCACCCACACTTTTTGACTAAGGGGCGCTAAAATGTCTACATTCTTGTCAAATGCCTATTTTTTATGATATAAAAATTGTAGGGTATTTTAATTTGTATATATAGACAAGAAATTCGGTCAGGGTTTGAACTTAAAGGAATAAAATGAGCAGTAAAAAAGTTTATTTTGATGCTTGTAGTTGGTGCCGCCCTTACGATGATCTATCGCAGCCTAAGATTTATATTGAATCTGAAGCTATATTGGAAATTTTACATCTTTGTAAAGCAAAATCATGGACTGTTGTTGCAAGTGAAGTTATTGAGATTGAATTACTACGCATAAAAGATACAGAAAAATTAGATGGTGTCAAAAGTTTGTATGAAGATGCTACTGAATATCTTACACTAACTGATGATATAAAACTTTTGGCGCAGAACTTTCAACAACATGGACTTAAAGAATATGATAGCTTGCATTTGGCAACAGCGCAAATCAATGGTTGTGATGTTTTTCTAACAACGGATAATAATTTTCGCCGTGATGCGCTTAAAATGATGTTGAATATTCAGGTGAGGAATCCGGTGGAATGGCTTTTGGAGGAATCAGAAAATGACACAAACAGTAGCGATTGACATCCATGATATACGCTTAATACGCGAAAGAGGATTAGAAGCATTAACACAAGAACTCGGTACAGTAGGAACAGTTTATTTTTTACGTCAATTTAATATTGGTAAAGGCAACTGGACAGAGGATAGAAAAAAAGAACTGGCTGGTATTACTATGGCAGATATAGAAAATGATATTGCGAATTTGCGAATAGAACAAAATACAGTATTCTCTCATAAGAATATAAAGAATATCTTTTAAAAAAGATTGGCTAACGGCCAATTCCAACACCCTCAAAAAACAAAAAAACCCCGCCGTGGCGGGGTTTTTGTTACTTTAGTTTGTGTTAGTTACTGTGGAACACGGCTATGGTACCTGGTGCGGGTATATCGCTTAAAGAACCTGCAACTATCGCTTTTGCCGAGCCTAGGACATCCCCAACGGAAATACTGCCCCAGCTTAAAAACGCGGTGCCGCCGCTTGTTGCGGAAATGAAAGTTTCAAAACTTGAGCTTGTACCCAAAGTACCGCCGCCCACGCCATCTGTACCTGCCGCTGTTGCGAAGCCTGATCCGCCGCTCGCAATTATATAACCTGCGTCTGAAATAGGTGTATTTATTGCAGAACCTGTGTAGACATTACCGCCTAAAACCGCAACGCTAGAACTTAGGTATATGCCGCCGAAATTTCCTGCCGTTGTAACAAGACTTGCTGCTGGCGCAGATGCTGCAATATTCGCCGTACCGCCGGTCAAAACAATTGTCGAGCCTAAACCGGCTTTAATTCTGCCTTGTCCGCTTAAATCAAGAATTGTACCGTTCAGCGTAAAAGTGCTATTGTTGCCGGTTAATTCAAAGGCAACCTCTCCGCTCTCTACTTTAAGAATCCCCTGAGTTCCCACCGCAGTGTTCGTTAATCCGCTTGCGCTCAAGGTGATATTTGCTCCATCGGCTTTAATAATGCTGTTGTTACTGTTAGTAGTAATGTTATAACCGGGTACAGTTATGGAACCGGCACTACTTGAAAGCTCTAATGTTCCTCCCTTTTCAATAGTTATTGACGCGTTTGGTCCCGCAATCGCGAGTTTTCCGGCATTGATCGTCAAACTTGAATTTGCCGGAATTGTAAGTGAGTTGGCTGATATGTTTAAAGAATTTGTTCCACCGATAGAGAATGTACCGGGCGAGTTACCGCTGATTATTACACCGTTGCCGGGGCTGCCTAAGGTTAGTTTACCGGAGCTGCCCAAACTGTATGTTTTACCGGCGGCAAAAGTTGCATTGTTGGAAAAAGCAGCGTCACCATTGAAGGCAGCATTTTCGTAGAATATAGCGCTGGAGGAAAAATTAGCCTCACCACTGAAAGTAGCTTTGTCGGAGAATGAAGCCGCCCCGCTAAAACGACTGGAAGCGCCTAAATGGGCTTCTTTGCGGAAATTTGCCCCCGTAAATTTACCTTCGCCGATAATATTAACTTCTCCGCCAAACTCAACGGTATCGGTAAAATCAGCTTTTAGAGCGGTTATAGTAGACGCAGAACCATTTAAAGCGTATGTAGAATCTTTCTGCGTTAAAACTCCGTATACGTTTAAATTGCCTTTGGCAATACTGGAGGTGTTATTAAGAGCCAAATCACCTACAACGGTCAACTTCCCCGTAGCATCCAGTGTTATTGTTTTAGCGTTAAAGGCTTCATTGCCTATGATGTAATCATTTGCACTGGCAAGCGCTCGTCCTGTAAACTCTTTACCGGCGTAAACGGCGACAGTGGTGTCAGATGCAGTACCGGCTTCAATTGGGTCGTCAAAAATCTTTAAGGCATCGGTATTGGAAGACACTTTTACGTGCTTAACTTTGCCATCGACCGGATCGGGAGTTGCTCCGTCTGCCGATGTACCGACTTCCGATTGTATAAAACCATCCGGTGCGATTAGCTTTCCGCCGCCGGCGATGGTTATAACTTTACCTTCGGCAAAAGCAATATCACCTGCGGCAATAAACAAAGCGCCGCTCCCTATATTTATTTGAGTTTTGAATTTTTCCAAATTCAGGGTCTTTCCCTGCGGCACGATAAGCTGTTGACCGCTTGTTACCGCCAAATCGTCTATCAGGTAAACCGTGTCCGCGTATAAGAACGCTTCACTGATACCCTCAACGTCTTTCTGGTAAGCGCTATTGATGACCACTTCCTTAGTGTTCGTGTCGGTGGAACAAGCTGTCCACATCGAAAACAAAACTACGGCAAGCGTGAAAAATGTAAATTTCTTCATAAAATACTCCTTAATCTATATATCCTAAATAATATACACAAAAATCTAAAAAAAGACTATCAACTTATTATCGGCAATAATCATGGTTTTCTTGCGGATTTACTGACTTTATTTACGGCGCGGCGGCTTATTACTGCTCAATAAACTGCGCCTGATATTTAATCAATTCGGGATCGCGCGGAGCAAGGGCAAGCGCTTGGCGCAAATAGTAGATCGCCCGCGTATTGTCGGAGCGCCTGCGGTAAATATCAAACATTGCCTTTAGCGCGTCAAGGTTACGAGGGTTTTCAAAGAGGCTTGAACGAAGGTCTGCGATAGAAGCGTCTACGGAATTTTTCATGCGGCTTCTAAGATAGTAATAACGGCTTTTGTACGCGCCGGAGCCTAACGCCGCTATGCGGTTATCTATGATTTTTAACGCCTCTGTTGTTCTGCCTACCCCTATTAACGCGGCGGCGTACGCTATGGGGGCTTCTTCGTTATCCGTGCCGCTCTCGTATAGTTCCTTTGCAAAATTTAACGCCGCCGTTTTATTACCCATACCATTTTCAATAAAATAACTATTTAAGATGTCATCGTTGTTTCTGCGCAGAGGCAGTATCTTTTCCTGTAAACGCTGCGCGTCTAACCAAGCCTCCCGTTTGATTGCATCTTCTACGGCAAGCTCCACAACATCAAGCGGAACCCCGCCCTCATCATTCATATCTTTATTCAAAAGAGAGACAAGAAATTCCCTGCCTTGTTTAAGATCATTTTCGTCTTTTGATTGCAGTAATATTTTTGTGGTATATATAATAACCTCATAATCGTTAGGATCGTTTTTTATCATTACACGCAGTAAGTTTAGCGCCTCATCTTTATTTTTAAATCCTTCGTTTTGTAAACGTGCGGAAATAAAACGAAAATCACGGCTGTCTGTTCCGGATTTCTTGTAATTATCTAAAACTGTTTGAGCCTGCAGGTACCTTTTATTTTCAATCTGTACACGAGCCTGCATAAGCATTAGTTCATTGTCGTCTTGAACATTGTTAAGCGCATTATTTAAAATACGGTAAGCGGCAGTCCAGTCTTTATCATTGTAGTATGCGTTTGCAAGCTGTCTTTGTATCAAAGGGTTATCAGTATATTCGCCGTTTAGTTCTTCAAGCAGGGCAACGGCTTCTTTGCTTTTATTCTGTAATTGTAAAATACGGGAAATGCCAAGCCTTGCCGGATAGCAGTGCCCGTCAAGAGATTGCGCCGCGTTATACGCATCAAGCGCGGCATCTTCATTCTTTAGGTTTTCAAAAGCAACACCCAAAAAATACACTGCCAGAACGCCGCTGTTGTTTAAAGTACGCGCTTTTAACAGATCGCTTTGAACATCGGAAATATGTATATTCTTGTTGTTATTTAAAAGCGCAAGGGATGGCAGTACAAATTCAATATAATCCTGAGATAAAAACGACGGCTGTGTATACAAACCCTGCGCCGCGTTTTTTAAAATCTTTGCGTATTTGCTTGAAAGCGGGGGATCGGGTTTTGGCAGTTCCCTTACATCAAGTCCGTAAATATTATCCAGCAGCGTAACCGCTACGGCGCTCATTTCCCTGCCGAATTCCGTACCGCCTATTTTCTTTTTTTTAATCACAGCAATGGCTTCAAGCAATGATTCCTTTGAGCCGGTTTCTACAAGCGTGCGGACTTCGCCGGATATGCCTGTATAAGACGGTTTTTTTTGAAGCGGCTGCGAAGGGAGCGGAGCGTCAACAACGGCATCATTTTCTTTTATGGGCATTTCCTTTATTTTTTCCAAGGCGGCGCAGGAAAAAAAAATTAACTGCAATGCGCAAAGAAAAAATAGCAGGGTTACAACTTTATTCATTCATTTTAAATTGTCTATACGCTCTAACGTTTTGACATGTTTTTCGGAAGGTATCCATTTTAAAAGTATATCGTCCAGTCTTTTTATTTCGATTGGTTTCGGTAAAAAATCATCTATCCCGTTTTGTAAAAACATTTCTTTATTGCCCACAAGCGCGTTTGCGCTTAACGCCACAATCGGGACTTTCTTTGCGTATTCACTCTCCCTCTCCCTTATAATTTTACTAGCGCTTATGCCGTCCAATTCGGGCATCATGTGATCCATAAAAATTATATCGTATCGTTCCTCTTTCGCACTGTTTTCCGCTGCGGCTACTTTTTCTATTGCCTCACGGCCGCTTTTTACACCTTCGATGGTTAACCCGTAGGGCCGCATAAGCCCTGCGGCAACATCCAGATTTGTCTGTACATCATCTACCAAAAGTACTTTGCCCGTCGGAATACGATAGCGGGGCTGAGTCCTGCGATAACGCTTGTCTATAAACCGGAAGTTTTTGAGGCTGCTTACTACTTCTTCGCCTAACGGTTCGGCGTCTATAATTTTCTGCGGTATTGTTACCGTAAAAATACTGCCTTTACCGTACTCGCTTTCAACCTCTATGACGCCGCCCATCATCTTTACAAGATTCTTCGTAATGGATAGCCCTAATCCGGTTCCTTCAATGCTAAGGTTTATACGCGCGTTAAGCTGTGTGTACTGGGTAAACAGCTTGCCCATGTCTTCTTTCT
>BNVA01000107.1 GCA_025997755.1 Spirochaetia bacterium
CATGTATGTAAGAAGCAATGTACTGATTCGGCTGTGCTTTTATTACTTTAATACGTTTCAAACTCATGTTTTCGCGTATCTTGGTAGCAAGGTCTTTTACCATACCGTTAAGCTCGTCATTCGGCTCTGTAATTCCCTTATCCAGCACCTTATCCGCGATAATATCGCCTAACGCTATGAATTCCGGGTTACGCGCAACAAAGTCTGTTTCCGTATCAAGCTCAACAAGGGCTGCCGAATTGCCTTTAATTTTTATTGAAACATGCCCCTGATTGGTCGCCCTGTCCGAACGTTTTTCTGCGGCGGCAAGCCCCTTCTCTTTCAGGATTTTAACAGCCTTGTCAAAATCGCCGTTTGTTTCCGTAAGAACATTCTTACACTCTGCCGGACCTACGCCGGTCATATCACGCAGTTTTTTTACATCTGCCGCTGTTATTGCCATCTTTTACTCCTATTTCTCATAAACCTTATCAACATCAACGGGAAGATCGTCCTCTTCGACAGTGCTTTCTATTACAGGCGGCGTTTCAATCTTAGCCTCGTAATGCTCAATATCGATTTCCTTATCTTCCTCTTTTATTGAAGCGTCGGTAATAACACTTTCAAAATCCTCGTCATCCTCACCGCCGCCTTCCACAATGCGCAGTCCCGCTTCGTTGTCCTCATCTACAACGGCATTTGCTATAATTTGAGTAAACAGCGTAATAGCTCTAATCGCATCATCATTTCCGGGTATAGGATAATCTATACCTTCGGGATTGCAGTTTGTATCAACCACCGCGACTATCGGAATACACATACGGCGGGCTTCCGCAACGGCAATAGCCTCTTTTCTTGTATCAACAATGAATAGTATACCGGGCAGGTCCTTCATCTCCTTGATACCGCCTAAGTTTTTTTGTAACTTTGCCCTTTCCTTTCCCAATCCGGAAATTTCCTTTTTGGTTAGATTTTCAAAAGTCCCGTCAACTTCCATTTTTTCGAGCTTTTTAAGGCGTAATAATGATTTTTTTATAGTTGAAAAATTGGTAAGCATACCGCCAAGCCAGCGGTTGTTCACATAATACATGCCGCAGCGTTCCGCTTCTTTTTGGATCGCCTGTTGCGCCTGTTTCTTTGTGCCTACAAACAACACCGATTTTTGATCGGCGATAGCCTTGCGTACTGCCGTGTAGGCATCTTTACTTGCCTGAATTGTTTTTTGCAGATCGATGATGTGAATTCCGTTACGCTCCGCGAATATGTATTTTTTCATACGCGGATCCCAGCGTTTTACCTGATGACCGAAATGCACTCCCGATTCAAGCAGGCTCTTCATAGTAACTACTGTCAAATTTTCCTCCATGTTTTTTATCCGGTTACTTGTAAATTGCCGGATAAAACCCTTCGTTATATCTCCTTGCCGCATCAAAGCGGAAAGGGAAAGTCAGTCTAAAAGACTGCTGATGCCATATTAGCATTTTATTTAACTCCTTGACAAGGACTATGGCAAACGCATTAAAATAAACGCGGTAACCACTATATTGTTACTGTATTTTTATAGATAACTCAGAAAGAGGGTATTATGCTTCGTAATTTTTCTATAGGAACCCGAATTGTGGGAATCATTGTAATTCTATTCATTTCACTGCTGGCTTTAATGGGTGTTGTCTATTTAACGGCGAAATCTGTAGAGATGGCCGGCATTGCCGATGCGCAGGAAGTTATGATGGAAGGTCAGCGTGATAAGATAAAACTAGGTACGCAGACTATGGCTATTGCTCTGAGTAAGGCACTGGAGGGCGTTACAGATGCCCAAGAGCAGCATGATATAATTTCATCTTACATAAAAGACTACCGCTTTGAAGCCGATAAATCCGGTTACTATTACACATACAAAAAAACCGTAATCTTTATGCACCCAACATTGCCTAAACGGGAAGGCGAGGATTTAGCCAATACTTCCGATGTTAAAGGTGTTTTTTATGTACGCGAGCTGTATGAAAACGCGCAAAAAGGCGGCGGTTTTGTTAGTTTTACTTTCCCAAAGCCAGGTCCCAATGGAAATATGCAGGACGCTCCTAAATTGGCTTATGTTGAATATATACCGGGTACGGATATTTGGATTTCAACCGGTATTTATATTGATAATATTGATGTATACAAAGCCGATATGGAAAAACGCATGTCGGATGCTCTTGATAAACGAATGGTACTTATCATGTCTGCCGTTGTACTGCTGTTGTTGATTCTGCTGCCGATTAGTATCTTTATCGTCCGTTCAATAAGCAAGCCGCTAAGGGAAACGATAAAAGTCGCCGACTCTATTGCCGCAGGAAATCTTGATACAAAACTAGATGTTACCGGTAAAGATGAGGTTAGCGGGCTGCAAAACGCATTCTTAAAAATGTCGGACAATTTGCGCAATAGTCTTTTTACAGCAAAAAAGCAAAGCGGCGAAGCAAAGTTAAAAGCCGAGGAAGCGGAAAGGGTAACACAAAAGATAAAAGAGGTAGCAACGCTTGTCGAAAAAGCGGCGCGTGATGTCGAGGAAACGGTAAATACGATTTCGCAGAACGCCAACGGAGTTAAGTTCGGTAGCCAATCTCAGAGCGACCACATTACGGGTATTTTGTCGTCGGTAGAGAATTTAAGTTCCGGAGCAGGAACCATTGCATCCAGCGCCCAATCGGCAGCCGAAAAATCAAAAGAAAGCAACCAAAAGGTTATGGACAGTATGACCAGCGCCATAGAAACCGGAAAGTCAATGTCCGATCTGCACAGCGCAACCGAAGCTCTTACGGAAAACATCAACAAACTTGGTGAACAATCTGAAAATATCGGGAAAATAATGGATGTTATAACCGACATTGCAGACCAAATTAACCTTTTGGCTATGAATGCCTCAATTGAGGCTGCCCACGCGGGTGAAAGCGGCAAGGGCTTTGCCGTTGTAGCCGGTGAAGTCCGTAAACTGGCGACTAAAACAATGGAAGCGGCAAACGAAGTGGACAGTTCCATAGGAAATATGCAGAAACTTGCAAAACTTAACGTTGCCAGCATGAGAAATGCGGTTACCTCAATAATAAAAGTAAGTGAACATTCAAAGAAAAATGTAGAGTTTCTTACGGAGGCAAAGAGCACGGTCGAAGAAACAATGCTGCAGGTTGAACAAATTGTTCAGGCGGCGGCTCAACAATCGGGATCCAGCGTTGAAGTACGCGCGCTTGTGGGAGATGTTTCCGGCATTGCACAGGAAAACAGCTCGCTTGTAAACGAGGTGGACGGTAAATTACGGCTTCTTCTGGGAAAATCCAAGGAACTTATGGAGCTTGTTCGCGAGCTAAAGGCATGATTTTTATGACACAATTAAAACCATGATAGCATTAGCATTATGCGGCGGCGGAATAGAAAAGGTACTTTCCAATGAATTACGAAAACTAAACGAACAATTCACAGGAAAATTCAAAATACTTGATACGGGTTTCGGAAGAGTACGTTTTGAAACAGATTTGTACGGCATTTACTGTGCGCTTATTGCCCTGCGTACCGCAGACAGGATTTTTTTGGAGGCAGGTTTTTTCCCCGCTTCAAATTTTGACGAGCTTTTTGAAGGCGCAAAAAACATTTGCTGGGAAGATTTTATTCACGACAACAAAACTGTAGTTATCGACAAGGTACGCTGTAACCATTCACAGTTGGCATCGGAGAGAAGCGTACAATCCGTTGTTCATAAGGCTATAGCGGACAGGCTTTGTTCCGCATATAAAAAAGACCGGCTTCCTGAAGGCGGGGAATTTGAAACGATCCGTGTTTATATCGAAAAAGACACTGCGCGTATTTTACTCGACATCTGCGGCAAACCTCTTTTTAAACGAGGTTACCGTATAGAAGGAGGAATTGCGCCGTTACGCGAAACAACTGCGTCGGCTCTTTTTTTTCTTGCGGGCTGGCGCAGAAAATATCAACTGTACGATCCTTTTTGCGGATCGGGAACCATCCCTATAGAAGCGGCTCTTTATGCATGGAATATCGCGCCTGGACTTGGAAGAAAATTTGTAATCTCCGGATTATGTATTGCCGATGATGAAATAGAAAAAAATGTCCGCAGAACATTATCGGAAAAAATTGATTTTTCGTATAATGTTAATATATTTGCCAGTGACAACGACAATAACAATATTGAAAACGCAAAAGCAAATTTAAAACGTGCCGTCGCTATAGCGAATGTAAAAAATGATCATCCCTTACAAGGCATAAAATTTTGGAAATTAGATGCAGCAAATGCAAAATCAAACAGTGATTATGGTTTTGTTATATGCAATCCGCCTTATGGAAAAAGATTAGGCGATACGGAAACAGCCGAACAGGGTTACCGTGAAATGTCTATTCTACGAAATAATTTTCCGGGCTGGAAACTTGCCGTAATAAGCGATCATTCCGGATTTGAATCATTTTTTGGAGCAAAAGCCGACCGCTGCAGGGAACTCACAAACGGCGCAATCAATTGTTTTTTCTATGAATATGAAACTGAACTTCCCGGCAAGACAGAAAATTTAGAAAATATGAATGTCGGCGGCAATAAACCGCTAAAAAATAAAATACCGGTAACTACAAATAAGACAGAATGGACATGGTAGTTAGATCATGTGAGACATGGAGCTTGATATACTGTAACAATAATCGCCAAGACGTTCTATTCTTCTGACTAAATCTATAAACAATAATTCTGTTTTTACATTCGCGCCTTCTTCAATACGTTTGCGTCCAAGTTTTCGCAGTTTATTCCGTAAAAGATCAATTTCTTCTTCAATGCTTTTTGCGTATTGAGTTTCTTCTCTATTTAATTTGCCGCCCAGATGATCTTTAACAAACGACAGAAAACCGGAAACCAGTTTCATATACGGGTCTAACGCCAGCATCTCTTTATTTTTAAAAATTTGTTTCTTTTTTACGCTGCGTTCCAACAGTAAACTTATGCTAAAGCAGTCATCCGTCATGTCTTCAAGGTCTGCAATGACACGAAGCATAAGCATAACATTATGCTCAGACCTTCTATTCAACTGACTTCGGGTACATTCCATAAGGTAACGCGTCAATTCTTCCCGCATCTCGTCGGCATAATTCTCTTTGCTGTTTAGTTCCTTAGTTAGATTTGTTACATAGTCTTCCGTTAAGGATTGCAGCGCCATTCGCAGCGATTCATACATTTCAAATACAAGCCCTGCCATGCTGCTTATTTCATTCTTTGCCCGCAGTATGCTAAGTTCCGGCGTATCACGTATTGTCCCGCTTACATAAGAAAACTTATAAACTTTTTTTACTTCAACCGCGCTGTCATTATCTTTAATCAAAAAACAAACTAAAGCGGAAAATGGTTTTACAAACGGAAAGAAGATTATTGTATTCAAAATATTAAATACCGTATGAAACATCGCAATGTGTGTTGTTATCGCGTCATCTATTTTTCCGGGTGTTATTATGTCAACAAGTTTTATAAGCGGGTTAAAAAATATCATTGCGAGTACAGCGCCTATTACATTAAAGAGAACATGTACCAATGCCGCGCGTCTTGCGTTAGTCTTTGTACCGATTGCGCCTAAGACGGCATCTATTGTTGTACCGATATTCGCGCCCAGTATCATTGCCGCCGAAATTCTAAAGTCTATGATATTGCTGTACGCCATAGTAATGACTATGGCTGTGGACGCGCTTGATGAATGAATTGTAAGGGTGATAACCAGACCTATACCGATCGCCGTCAGTATAGAAAGAAAGCTGTTTTTATCTATATTTTGCAAAAATAAAAGATCGTCGGCGTTAATACCGGGCATTGATTTTGTAAGAAAATCCAGTCCCAAAAACAGAAGCCCAAAACCCAAAATTGCGTTTCCTAACTCCTGATACTTCCATTTAACAACCCTGGCTAGAAAACCCAATCCTATGGCGGGCAGGGCTAATTTAGAAATATTTATACTAAAACCTATTAACGAGACAATCCAAGCGGTTATTGTTGTGCCTATGTTTGCGCCCATAATAACGCCTATCGCCTGAGTAAGCGTTAAGATTCCCGCGTTCACAAAAGACACAACCATTACCGTCGTAGCGCTGGAGGACTGTATTATCGCGGTAATGCCAACTCCGGTAAGGACAGCCGTAAGCCTGTTTCCGGTCATAAAGCCTAAAACACGCTGCAGCCGGTCGCCCGCCCCTTGTTGTATGCCGTCGCCCATGACTTTCATGCCGTAAAGGAAAAGTCCTAAGCTGCCCGCGATTTTTAACAGAATCCCTACAATTACCATCTTGATTTACATTTTAATTGAATTTAATTGCAGAAACAAGATAAAATTTTCAATAACTGTAGTTTTTTAAAAAATTCAAAAGCGGCTCCGTCCAATGCGCGGCGGTTTTTCCTTCTAAAATAAAATTCTCATAAAGCTCCGTTATGTAATTTCTAATTACGATACAATCTTCGGCTTTTATGTTGAGCGGTTCTTGGAAAAGGTCATTTATAAATTCTTTAGCATCTTCTTCGCAAAAGAGTTCCGCATCTAAACTTGTTATTGCGTATAACGCCGCCGCGACACAGTTTATGCTGTGCTGTTTAATATAAAGAACTGATTCCGTAATTTCTATTGCACGCCTATGCAGTACAACCAGTTGATCCGCATAACGTTCTTTTATATTAAAAAGTTCAAGGATTGATTTGAACTTTATTACCGTCCAGACAACCACCATAACATGAAGGCTTGGGATACACATTAAATGAGGGTCAAACAAATGTATAACTCTAAAATAAAATTCTTCTTTGTAATTAGGCCTATATGTTGTAGAAAAGTTTTTTTTGTAAACTTTTGCGGCAGAAGAATAAAGCCAGCCTATTGAGCGTATAAAATCTTTTATTTTTGGGTATGCAGGTTTACCTATAGTTTCAATTAGAAATGCCAGCATACGTATCCAAAACGGCGAAAAATCGGGATAGATTTTTACCTGCGTCGGCGTAAATGGTATTAAAGAGTCAAGCTC
>BNVA01000108.1 GCA_025997755.1 Spirochaetia bacterium
GAAAAGCACAAGGATACAAAACAACAAAAAATAGGCTAAAATACTAAATTTTATAAAACACGGTAACTATGCCGAACGCAAGGTTAGGCGGGCCGACACTCCGGCGTGGAGGGTAACCGGTTATATCCTGGACAAAATAGAAGACGGTTTTGATATATGCGAACAATACGGAATGACGGAAAAGGATCAGGCGGATGCCATAGTGGAACAATGCGGCCGGTTTATAAAATACTGCGGCACCTTAGGCTGGCTTACCTACAACTACGGGAACGGATGCTGGACTAGCGAGTTTGACGAAACGGTTGTAGTTGAAATTGTAAAAGACTTTGCCGAGCAGCGCCGCGCGGGCGCGCAAAACAACGAGGAAGAAAAGTTTGCAAAGACACTTTTAACAAACCACAGCGTGAACGCGGTGCTCAATTTAATAAAGACAAACAGCGATATAAAAAAGAACCATGATGAGTTTGACACCGACCCCTATACGATAAACTGTCATGGTGAACTATGGGATTTACGGACGGCAGCAATGCGGGAGACGGCACCGGAGGACTTTGTAACAAAGACAACGCGGTTTAAAGCGGACTCAGGCAAACCTGTAACATATTTTTCAAGGTTTTTGACACAGATAACGGGGAAGGACGGACAGCCGCGTATCGAGCTTGGGCAGTGGCTTTTGTATTTTTTCGGCTACTGTTTATCGGGGGTTACGTCGGCACAGTTTTTTGTGAACTTTCACGGAAAAGGGAATAACGGCAAGAGCGTGTTACTAATCCTCATGCTTAAAATATTCGGGGATTACGGAGCGCTGCTCTCCCGTGACATCGTGATAGAAAACAAATACCAGAGCAGCTTTGACAACGCCGCACTCCCGGGCGTGCGCTTTGCCGCGCTCATCGACGCTCCGGACGGGGTGTTAAACATGAACCAGCTTAAATCCATTGTAGCAGGGGATGAGATAAACGCCAAACGGAAGTTCAAGCCGGACTTCAAGTTTTTCCCGGTATGCAAAATAGCGATAGGCAGTAACCCGCATTTGAAATTGAGAGAAACGGGGTTTGCGGTGCAGCGGCGCATCCGGCTTGTGCCGTTTGACTACACCGTGCCGGACGGGGAAGAAGACCCGGCTTTGCTGGACAAGCTGCTGGAAGAAGGAGAAGGGATAACCGGACTGCTTGTCCAGATGTGCAAAAAGTATTTTGACGCGGGCGGCGGACCCTCCGCTTTTCCCCCTTGCGATGTGGTGGACAAGGCAAGCGCCGATTACCTTAAAAGCGAGGACAAGGTGCGGCTTTACGTCGATGCGCGTGTCGAGAAAAAAGAAGGCGGCGAGGTGAAGGCGCAGGAGCTTTACAACGACTATGTGAAATGGGAGCAGGAACAGGGCAACAAACCCATGTCGGGGCGCACCTTCGGGAGACGGGTTGGTGAGCTGGTAAAAAGCAGGGACAGAAAAAACGACGGTTATATTTATAAAGAAATAGCAATACGGCAATAAATTTTCATGAGTATTTTCACTATTTTTTTTAACTAATTCACAAAACTAGTCCTTTATGTTTAAAATCGTGTAAGAGTGTAAATATAGTGAAAATATAAAAAAATTATTACACTCTGTAACTCTATATATTATCATAAGTTAGAATATATAGTGTAAGAGTGTATCAATTTTCCAATTAATTTAATTTTTTTTATTATAATTTCATAAGTGTATATATTATATACACTTATGAAAAATAGCTAAATTTGCTAAAATAAAAACATTAATAATACGGAAATTCTTACACTCTTACACTAAAATGGAATACTATTCTTAATTCGATTCTCAAAATCCACAATTTTTTGATCTACTTTAATATCTTTCTGTTCAACCGGTCTTGTTAAAATAATACCTTCTAAGGTTTTACAACGACTTAATGCCACGTAAGTTTGCCCTGCGGCAAAGGCTTCATTTCCTAAATCTATTGCAACTTTTTCAAAAGTTTGCCCTTGACTTTTATGTATTGTAATTGCCCAAGCCAGTTTAATTGGATATTGAGTAAATGTCCCTGCAACCTTTGAAACAAGTTTGTTTTTCTCATAATCGAATACGTATTCAATAGCTTCCCACGTATATAAACCCATAGTATAAGTGAATATACCTATTTTTACATCAACCCTGTCATTGTCTAAATATTCAATAGTACCAATAGTTCCATTAACCCATCTGCCTTTTGGATCATTTTTTACCATCATAACTTGTGCTTTTTCTTTTAACTCTAATGCCTCATTAACTGGATAGTCCACTGGCTTATATTGATTGGCAAATTTACCTGTCATTACAGCATTATATTCATAGATTTGAGATTTTAAATCTTTTAATTTTTTATCATTGATTTTCTTTGCTGTGTCATTTGTTGTACAAAGAAATATCCTAGTATCATTAGCTATATTGCTTGCTATAGTCATACATTGTTTATTCAAAATAGAAAATAACATATCATTCATTTCATTTATACGTACTGAATTTAATAAATTTATAAACTTTTCATCATTTTGTCTAAAGTTTCTTGTTAGTTCAAAATAGTTGTAGTCTACGTTTTTTAATGACTTTGCGTTAAAAAAGAAAACACCATTATATACGTATTCAAAATACTCAGTTGCATTCCATTGATACTCAAAGCCTTTAAACTTAACGGTAATAGTTTTACCATCATCTTTTACTACTGGTTGTAATTGATACAAATCACCAATAAAAATCATTTGAACACCGCCAAATGGCATATTTGGATCACGGTAGCGTTTTAATATGTAATCTATACCATCAATCAAGTCTACTCTTGTCATTGAAATTTCATCAATTACAAGAGTATCTAATTCTCTAAATATTTTCTCAATATTGGATTTATATTTATTATCTTCAATAGTTTCTGATCTTATTATTTTAGGAGGAAATTGAAATAGTGAATGTATAGTTTTGCCACCAATATGAAGCGCTGCAATACCAGTAGGTGCTAAATACGCTACATTTTTTTCCGTGTATTTCCTAAAGTAATCTATTAGAGTTGATTTACCAGTACCGGCTTTTCCTGTAATAAAAATAAATTGGCTATCACTTTCCATAAGTGCAAAAGCTCTCTTAAATTCATCAGTTTCCTCAAATCCGTGTTTTTGTTCTATTGCTAAATTCTCCGATGTATTAGAAATAAGACTTGTAGTCTGGTCATTTACAACTCTATAATTTAGAGCTTCAACCGATTTTAAATTATTATCGGGTTTATTCTTTTTATTTTGTGATCTTCTATCCAAGAATCGGGATAATTCCAACATTAGAAAGAAAATAATTACAATTATAAAAAATATCTTCACCAATTCTTTTTCGGCAAAAATCCGCCCAAAATAAAGGCTTACGCCAACGTTCATAGTTAAAAAGCCTTATGCCGTTATGGTAAGCTCCAAAGCGACGGAGGCAAAGGCATGGACAAAATAGAGAAGTTACTGGAAACGTTAGAGAAACTGGACCGCATAAACAGGGCGAAAAACACTTTGGAGTACCAGTTAAGGGAAGTATGGGAAGATAATCCCGAACTAATGAAAACCCTCAAAGAGGCGGAAAAGGATTTGATAACAGTCCTGAAAAAGCAGGGGGCATAGCGAACTATGAGTAACGAGGAATTGAAAGAATTGATAGGGTTGATGGACAAGCTGGGGTATAGGGTAATTTACTTCAATGACAACACGGCATTGGACAAATCCGGCGGTAAAGGCGATTACGACATCGGGCTTGTAAGGAAGTAGAATCACCCGTTTTTTATAAAGCCTTGATAGTTAAAACGCGGTTCAAGATATGCTACAATCTTGTATCATGGAGAAGACGGAGAGGAAGGTAACGGACAGGGCGGCGCCATACATAGCGAAGACACTGAAGCTGCTGGAGCGTAACCATGTAACTATATCGGACATAGCGAAGTATAACCGTGTGGACGTGGAGACGGCGCGGCGCATCATAACGACACTGAGCCTAAACCATGCCGTCTACGAGATATACGAGAACCGTCCCGGCATATACGGAATACTTCCGAAGAGCCTTTAAAGAAAGCCGTCATTCATAAAAGCAAAGACAGCAAACAATCAAAAAACATTCATAGTTAAAATAAAAGACAAGCCGCAATAAAATAGCGGATAAAACTATTGAGAACAATGGGAAACAATAGGAAAACAACGTTAACAGGGAGAGGTAAGAGATGCCGTTTGCAAAGGGGCGGTCGGGCAATCCGGGCGGACGACCGAAAAAAGACACTACGCTTACGGAACTACTGAACAAGTACCGCAGCGTAAAATACAACAGGGACGGCAAGTGGGAGAAGGCCGAGAAGCTATTGATAAAGGCTATATGGGAAACCGCGTTTGACAAGAAAGACGTGAACGCGATGAAGTACATACTTGACCGGCTGGACGGGAAACCTATAGAGACGATAAGGGCGGAAGTTAGCGGGAAGGACATCAACATATTCAAGGTAACGGAGAAGGAATTGTTTGACAGCGTGGAGCTGGAGAGGTTGGCGGATGAAAGCAACGCAAAAGAATTCGAGGGTATTATGGGAGCCGCAGAAACGGCAGATGAAGGCGCTCTCTAGCCCTGCATTTGAACTTCTATACGGCGGAGCTGCGGGCGGGGGAAAGAGCGATTTTCTACTTGCCGACTATTTAGCGAACGTAAACGAATGGCGGGAGAACTGGATAGGCGTTTTATTCCGTAAAACGTATAAAGAGCTTGAAGAAATCATAAAGAGGGCGAAGGCTTTATACATTCCGTTAGGCGCGCAGTTTTTGGAAGGGAAAAAGATGTTTATTTTTCCGACCGGCAGCACGTTAGTTTTTTCGTATCTTGAACATGACAGGGATGTGGAGCGTTACCAGAGGAAGCAGTTTACGTGGGTGGGCTTTGACGAGCTTGGAAACTACCATACGGATTACTGCTGGCGGTATATGATAAGCCGGATAAGGAGTCCCGCGGGAGCTCCCTGTTATATAAGAGGGACGGCTAATCCCGGGGGCGTCGGGCACAGCTGGATAAAGAACCGGTTTATAGACGGCTACGAGCCTAACAAAATATACCGCGACAGTAAAACAAAGATGACGCGTGTTTTTATTCCTTCAAAACTAACGGACAACAAAATACTAATGAAAAACGATCCGGATTACGCGAAGCGTCTGGAGCTGCTGCCCGAGTACCAGAGGGAGGCGTTGCTTAACGGAAACTGGGACGTATTCGCGGGGCAGGTATTTGACGAATGGAGGCGGGACAGGCACGTAATAAAACCGTTCAGCCTTACCGCGGGAAGCTGGTATAAATTTTACGCGCTTGACTGGGGCTATTCAAAACCATACGCGATAGTAAAACTTGCGGTTTCAAGGGACGGCAAGGTTATACAGTACGGTGAAATTTACGGATGCGCCGCGGACGAGGTGAACAAGGGAATAAGGAAGTCGTCGAGTATAGCCGCTGCGGAAGCGTGGAAGGGAGCGGTAGTAGAGGGAGTGAGCGAGATAGTCTGCGATCCCGCGGTATGGAACAAGCAGGATACGGGACCGAGTGTAGCGGAGAATTTTGAGAAAGCGGGTTTCAGGTGTATAAGGGCGAATAACGACAGGATAAACGGATGGCTTGCGATACACGAGCGGTTAAAGCAGCTTGATGAATTTGATAAACCTATGCTGCAGATATTTGACAACTGCGTACATACGGTAAGGACGCTGCCTATAATGACGCCCGATCCGAACAGACCCGAGGACATCGACACGAGTTTGGAAGATCACCTGGCCGACGCGCTGCGGTACGGAATAATGAGTAAGAGCGCGGCTAATCCGTTACAGGCTTTACGGAAACAGAACGGACAGTACAAAAGAGCTAAGCCGAAACAGTTTGACGTGCTGGAATACAACGATTTTTAAGAGCCTAAGGCTCTCTTAAACCTACGGTTTTTTTAAGCCTAAGGCTTTTTTCAAGCGCATTGTTAAAATGATTTTAAAAAACCGCTATACATCTATTTGTGATATTAAAAAAATACATGTCCGGTAGGGACAAGGCGGAAGCCGTAATAAAAGAACTCGAAACGTTGAAAAACGAGAGGAGTCTTTTTGAGAGCGACTGGGAGAAGGCGGAAAAGTTTGTGTCGTCTGTTATACTCCGCTTCGGCAGTGAAGACGACACGTCAAACGAAAACTATATCATTCCTAAAAGGATAAGCGACAGACCGGCTAACTATCTAGAGACGATGGTAACGGGCATCTGCGACTATTCGATAAACCCGAACATAAACTGGCTTAAACTGGGTTTGACCGATAGCAAACTGGAAGACCGTTACGGTGTCCGTGATTGGCTAGAGGACGTTGAGCAGGTATTATACGCGGAGTTTAACCGGAGCAATTTATACAGCCAGGTACCGAAGATGATAGAAGCCGCCGCTACATTCGGGCACGGCGTGATGCTCGTTGACGAGGATATAGTCAATACGCGCATCAGGTTTAGTACGATGAACACGACAGAGATTTACATTGACACGAACGAATACGACGAGGTTGAAACGGTGTTCCGCGTATATCATTTGAGTCTTGAAAAAGCCGTATCGTATTTCGGAATTGACAGCATGGCGCGGGAAGTGAAAGCGGAATGGAAAAGCGAAGCGGACAAACACAAACCGTTAAAAATACTGCAGGCTGTTTACCGCAGGAAGAATAAGGACGGCAGGACACTTTCCGCCAAGGATATGGAATTTGAAAGCGTTCATATAGATATAACAAACAGGCACATAATAAAGGAATCGGGTTACAACGATTTTCCTTACGCGGTTT
>BNVA01000109.1 GCA_025997755.1 Spirochaetia bacterium
CGTATCCGTTAATAAAAGCCCATAGAATAGCCGCCATAAAAACCGGTATAGCCCATGATAAAATCTTCTCGGGCACTTTCTGCCAAAGGCTCTCCGGTTTTTTCTCGTGCACAATTTTTTCAACTACCGCGACACGTTCAATTAGCGCGTGTAATTCGGCTCTAAGGATTACGCCGTCTTTTACACCGGCGTCAAGTTTGTCTGACAACGTGTTAATATCCGCACGAATGTCTTTTAACTGTTCCAATATAAGTTGTCCAACCATATTTTCCACCTGTCCCCTCCCGGAAAAAATAAATTATGCCACGCAGAAACAAGGGATAATACCATATACATAACTCGCATAGTCGTATGCGGCATCGCCAATTATATGTCCAACAGAACAGAAACCATTCGGAGCGTAAGAAGTGCTAACAGAGGATTCCCAGTAATTCCATACTTCATTATTAGAAACATATTTTATCTTATCAATCCCGTTACCAGTTAGATACCTCGTGAAATGAATTTGGGTTCCATCGTTTTCTACTTGCGGTGCGCGGGTATTAACGCCAAATAATTCCCATTCTGTCGGCAAGAAAACGTCTGAGCTAAACAATGCGGCCTCAGTAGTTGATGTTGATATTTTGCGGTTAACCGGTAAGAGGTAAGCTTCTTTTATACCTGCTGTAATCATACCATTACGGAATGCACCTTCCACGAATTTTTTTCCGGCTGAAGCTGCATAGCCACCTATCGTGATATTCGAATTATTAATTTTATTGTAGGTTTTTCCCATTGGCATGTTTCTCCAATACATAACAATGTGGTCTTGTGTGTTTCCGTTTTTTCCTATATATCCAGTTGTATCTACAATCTCTATTGCTAACAGGTTTCCGTGTCCGGTTAGTTCTGTTGCATAGTAGGTTCCACCAGTATATGACGTATTCGCATTATTAGCATCTTTATAAGTTGCACTTGCTACGGTAATTGTAGGTATGATAAAATAGTCACTACCAGAAGCGCTAACAAAAAAGTTTGTTTTATTGCCTGCAACAATAGTATTATGAATCTCATCCATTACTAATTCAACTTCTTCTTTGGATGTTGGATCATGTCCAAGTAAAACTACGCCAAGATTTCTCGCGCTTGTACCGGGTTCAAACCCGCCTGTATTTGAACTATTATTTGTTACCGTTTGTGTAAACGCCCTCACCGTGTCGCCGTTGCTCGCGGCCTTTAACGAGCCGGTGCCGTCGTAGGAAAGCGTGAAAGTTTTTTCGCTGTATAAATCTGCATCGAATTCAAACGTTATCGTGCCGTCGCTTATCGTATAATCTGCTGTTGCAAGTTCCGGCAAATCGTTTTGATCTTCCGATGCAAGTGAAAAACCGGCTGTATCCTCCATCGTAACCGCGCCCTGCATGACCACGATAAGATGTTTTGAATTAGTAGACGGTACTTCGGCGCTTTGAATGGTAATAGCCTGATTTGTCGAGTTGTTCGTTACCGCCGCATTACTGAACGCCGCTGCGGTTTGTCCCATATCATCTGTTGTTCCGCTGCCTGAATAAGACAGTTTTATATCGCTTTCTATGTCGCTGTGATCCACAGGCTCCGACAAACTCAACTCGACCGTTTCACCGGTTGAAACAACTCCGGTAACCGCGGCGCTTGTGCCAGTAAGCGTATATGCCGTGTAGTCCGTTATACTTACGGCGCGGCTCATTACAAGTACAAGTTTGTCCGGTTCCGCCTGCGGTATTTCCGCGCCGACTAACGCCGCCGGTAAATAATTGGAATTGTTCTGGATTGTAAAACTTGTTATATTTGCAATAGGATTACCGTCAGCCTGTTCCACGTTTCCGGCACCGGAATCATAACCCAAAGAGTAACTTATATTCTTTACAAATATTTTATTTGTAAGCTGCAAACGGATACTTTTGTTATTCGGCCGGTCTATAAAGGTGAGCGTATCGGAAATGCCGGAGATAGAAAATCCTGCCGCATCCGTAACGCTAATAAAATTATCGAATGACAGAATAATCTGGTTCGGTACCGTTACCGGGATTATTACGGATACAGGATTTGCCGTATATAAGGTTGTGTAAGTTGTTTCTTCTAACTGCACACCGTTAGATACGCTTTCATCTTCAAATACAACACGGATAATATATGAATGCGTGCCGGTTTCAGGCTCCCAGTGCTGCACGCCTTTTGCTATAGAAGCGGCAACAACAGGTACATCGTCAATAATCTCCACGATTTCAATATGGTCAAAATCATCGTCCGGGTCTGTCCACGATATTCCGCCCAAGCCCGTGCCCGGATTGTACCACGGCGTGTTTATAATATTCGACACCTTCACGTTTCTAAGTCCCCTTATACGCGGCGGAAAATCTAAAGCGGAAATCGGCGCGGCGCTGCCGTCTACAAATCTTATAGCGTCCGCTATGTTTTCTAACCGGTTTTCTTGTACACTCATTTAATAACTCCCTTCCCAGCTGTAGAGTATCGCTTCTTCAATAGCATAGTTTACATAATTTTTAGTCGCGTAGTTATCCATGTTGATATCGCCGCCGCTGCCGCCTTCAGCGTTAAAATAGTCTTTAATTGTATTTAACACCTGCAGCGCGCTTGCAATTTTTTCAGGAGTTACTTCATCGGGAATATCTTCACCTGGCAATAAATCGGATTCTTTTAACTGCTTGTCGTTTGTTACATCGCCTAAGCCTACTTGTTCTTTTGTAACATTGTGCGGATTGTTTTGCCGTGCCGCGTGCTCCTGTATGGCAACGCTTGCGGCCTGCGCGGCGGCTTGCGCCGTGGCAACGGACTGCGCGGTTTCCGTCTTTGGCGCATAACGGCTTTCACTCTGCTCTTTTGTGTAGTAATCATCAAGCTGTGTGCCGCCGGTCTGCTCGTGGTAAACATCTTTTGCTGTTTCCGTTTCATTCTCAATTGCTTCCGCGTTTGCGGTATTCCAGTCGTAGTTTTCCTTGTCAAACCAGTAGTCCGCGCTTCCGTCGCGAAGGTATATGTTAAGTCCGTTGTTGGTGTCCGCCGGAATCTTTCCGTCCTCCCGCGCGTAATTACCGGCAAGCCATGCGTCAAGCTGCGCCTTGTTATCAAATGTAATAGCGTATTGCGCGCCGTTCATCCGGTTCTCAAGTTCGTCCGCTCTTTCCTTAATCGAGATAGCATTTTCGCTTTCATCAATGGGAAGGTTGCCGCCGTTTAGCCCGTCGATTTTTTCCCTGACGCTTTGCTCCGCGTTATACGCAATATCACCGGCGCTAAGTTCGTCAACCTTCGTGTCAAGCCGTTCGATTTCTTCCTTCACCGCGCCGCTTTCCGCAAGAAACTGCGCAACTTCCGACAGCTTAGCCTTTACCGACTTGGGTTGTGCCGGTACATCTTGCGACACATTCAATAGGTCGTCTCCGGTCAATGCCGCGGCATCCGGCAGCGTCGATGTCGGATGTTTGTAATTTAATGTCATTTCATCAGCCATATTTTCTCCTCTGTATATTTAATTCATACCCGCTAGTATTTCGTTTATCGCATCGATTTTCGCAGACATTTCCGCCGCTTGCGCAATAAGCGCGTTGACCCGCTCCATGTACGTAATGCCTAGAAAATACGGAGATTCCGGCGCCCAAAGGCTGCCGTCCTCGAAACACATAATATTGTGTTCATCTTCGGTTAAAAACAAATCGTCGGCTGCCATTTCAAGCTCTATTATACGTTTGCGGTTTTCCGCCCACTGCGGATGTATTACAACATCGCTTCCGTTCGCAGACCGCGCTCCCGAATGTAAGCGCCTGTCCGGTCCGTAAAGCGCGTGGCGGTTAGGCGCGGGAAACCGTGTTGCACGGTGCGCCCTCCAACCGGTAAGAGCCGCGTGCGCTTCGTCCGCTTCTCTCCGCGCCGCCGCCTCTTCATCATCGCGCTCTTTGCTTTCGTCCTCGATGCGCAATTCCTCATGCACGGCACGCTCTGTCTCGGCGGTATCACGCGCCTTACTTTCTTCCTCGATACGTGCTTCTTCATCAGTAGCACGCTGTGTCTCGGCATTATCACGCGCCTTGCTCTCACTCTCGATGCGCGTTTCCTCATTCGTTGCCCGTGTTTCTTCCGCATCAACATCGTTTTGACGGTTTTGTATTTCCTCGTTGATTGCATTGGCAAGCGCCGCATCACGCGATTTACTCCCGTTCTCGATGCGCTCTTCCTCCGCTATTGCGCGGCTTCTTTCTTCCAGTAATTTTTCTAAAAGCGATTCTTCAACTTCGGTTATATGCCGCCCAAGTTCCTGGTCGCTTATCCTTAGCCCGGCAATAACCTGCGTGAGCGTTTTGGAGTTCTCATTCCCCGGCGCTTCCTTGATGTTGTCGGTGTTGAGATACGGCAGCTGCTGCCAGCGTGTTATACCGTCGCCCAGCTTAAAAAGCCGCTTGCCGTCTGCCGTCTTTTCTACGGCAAGTACCGAATCATGCAGCTTCGGATTTACCGCATACCATCTCGCGCTTATTCCTGTTGCTAATTGTAATATTACTTTCATTTCCGTTACCTAACTTTCATGGTAACGATCTGTATAATTCATTTTAACAATGGAGCGGGAAAATATGGTTTTTTATTTATTTCCTAAAAATATAGTCCAGTCGCCGCTTTCAATAGCTTTTTCAATTTCACTTTTTAAGCCTTCCGGTAGTCCTGTACTGTAGAATAACATATCGGTAGCGTTATCCAGTGCTTTTTTCCAATTCCCATCTTTTATCGCGTTCCCAGTTCGTCCTGCGGTATCAAGTATAGGAAACCAGTTATAATACATCGGCATTATTTTTTCCCCGCGTATAAAGCTTTCCGCACTCCTCGCCGTCCAGTTGCCTAAAATCGGAATACTTTCAAGAAGTCCGCCTAATGCGTCTGCTCCGATATTGCGCGGTGTCCAGTGTTGATCGTCGTCATCATCTTCTAATGCGCCTATGGCTATTGCCGTCATAGCATAAATACCCACGGTCAAGAGTGCGTCTTTAATATGTCCCTGCTTAACTGCGTTAGGCGCGTCGAAGGCTAGGTTTTGAAATATCACCGACATCGGCACTTGAAACTGCAATAAAATTTGTTCCGGCAATGATTTTGTTCCGCGAAACATTTGAGCCATGTCAATTTGTCTGTTTGATGGCTGTGTGTCCCGGACAACACCGTCCGCGTAACGAACGGCTTCGGCATCCTGTAACTCGTCTGTCATTCCATTATTAGATTTTTTTAATTCGGTGATCTTATTATTGTAAGCGGCAAGCCAGCCGGGCGCTACACAAACAAGATCGATGAATTCAAGTCCTTTCATTCCTGTCTTATTGATTTTGTTTAAAACAGTTTCGGCTTTACCTAGTTTACCTTCAAGCGCCATTTTCTCAATCTCGTTTACCATCTCAATCGCAGGATCATAAACGCGCTCTTTCATAAAAACACTTTTGTCTCTAATCATTTGCAGCGTCTTTTTTCTATCACCGATAAGCTGTCCGCAGGCGGCAATATATGAAGGAACACTAACTTTTTGAAAAAATGGAGGCGGACTTGTAATAGCCTGTTTTATTATACTGGAAACTCTCCAGCTTAATACCGCCGTTGCATAGCTGCCTCTAACCAATCGCGTCATGTTATCAATTCCGGTATAACTTCGCTGTGTAGGCGGATTTACAACATCGCTTATAAAATTGTCAATGTAATCATTTGCCGCCTGTGAGTATTTTCTTTTTATATCATTTTGCAGTTTCCCTGTTATGTTTCCTTTGCCCTTAAAAATACGCCGCAAATCTCTTGTATAAGGTGCGTAGCTCATAAGACGTTCCTGTTTTTCAACCATGCCGTCCCATGTTTTGTATAATCCCGATTTTACCGGCTTTTGATGTTTCGGCTTTATATCAACACGTTGAAAAGTAAATCCGTCCGCAACTTTTACAGCTCCTACTCCCGCCGATGAAAGCACATCTCGTACCGTTTCTTCCTCAAGATTTTCTCCCGATGCTTCAAGACGTGATAACGGTATGTAGTTTTGTTCGCTTCCCAAGTCCTCGTTAAACTCCCGCGCTACAAAATCTTTTAGACGGTCGTAATTGCCGTCATAGTCGCCGCCTATTATTTCTTCCACCTTTTTAAACTTTTCATTTTCCGGTTTGGCAAGAAACTCATCAAGCTGCGCCATGGCTTGGTTATAACGCATTTCAGCCTGTTGCTCGTAAGGCATCATATCGGAAATGCTGTTTAACTCCGACATATTGTATCTTTCATCTTGTGTTAGAAAATTGCCGTAAACAACCGCATCGTATGCCCTTTCATTTAATCCCGCCCTTTTAAAATAAAGCATTTCGTCAAGCGTTACCCGTGAGCCTTTAGGCCTGTCAAAAATATCTTTTACCTCAAACGTATTTGTATACAATTCTCGAACATCAATACCGGCGTCTTTTAACGCCTTGTCAACAGCTTCCCGTCTTTCCATAACGTGCCGTGTCATTTCGTTATACGCTTTATCCTCGCCCTGCATTATGATTTCAAAAAACTCTTGATCTTTTCCTCCGTCTAACATTCTAAAAAACCGCCTCGCGTTCATCTGTGAATAAACAAGTTTCTTTATTTTTGCATTTTTTGCGTCTTCCAGTTTAGTTGACTCTACGCCGTGTAAAATAAATTTTTCGTCACCATCAAACGGATCATTGCCGGAAATTAATTTAATAAA
>BNVA01000110.1 GCA_025997755.1 Spirochaetia bacterium
ACATTTGGTAGAAGTATCATCCGGCGATGCGCGCAGTCTTTTGAACGCGCTTGAACTTGCCGTGGAAACAACGCCTGCCGCATGGCCCCCGCCTGTAGGCAGTGAAATAATTATAAGCATGGATGCGGCGGAACAAAGCATACAAAAACGAGCCATGTTATACGACAGAAACGGCGACTATCATTATGACACGATAAGCGCGTTTATTAAAAGCATACGCGGTTCCGATCCTGATGCGGCGCTTTACTGGCTTGCCAAAATGGTGCGAAGCGGCGAAGACCCCGCGTTTATTTTTAGGCGTATGATAATTTTAGCAAGCGAAGATGTGGGACTTGCCAATCCTTATGCTTTACAAGTTGTAATATCATGTGCCGAAAGTTTTGAAAGAATCGGTTTTCCTGAAGGAAATTATCCTTTGGCACACGCTTGCCTGTATCTTGCAACAGCGCCAAAATCGAACAGTACACAGGCTTTCTTTGCAGCGTTAGCCGAAGTAGAGAAAGAGGATGCGGAAATCCCAAATCATCTGCGTGATGCAAGCCGCGACAAAGAAGAATTCGGACACGGAAAAGATTATATATACCCGCATGATTACAAGGAACATTGGATAAGCCAGCAGTACCTTCCGTCAAAATTAAAGGGGAAAATCTTTTATACACCATCCGAGATCGGATACGAAAGATCGGTTCATGACGAAGTAATAAGGAAACGTAAAATTCAAGCTGAAGCATTAGCCGGAAAAACAGAAAAACCTGATTGTTAAAATGCGTTTGTTCGGTTGCTATTGATACATTATAATGTAAGGACGCGGTTCCAGCGCATATACATCTTTTGGCTTTAAAAGCGGCGTATCAACCAACACGCCCGGAATTTTAAAATCATAAAATAGTTTAAACGCTTTTATCGGCATATTTTTAGCAAGCGCGTTGAATTTGTACGTGTCTAGTTTTTCTGCCGGAGTGCCGACACCATCCATACAATGTACAAGCCTGACACGTTCAAAGTCGGAGCGTATCGCCGCCCTGTTCTTTATCATCACATCTCTAAATTGATGTATTACAAGCATACGCTCGCCTTCTATATTGTTTTTAATAATATAGTCTTCCATCGTTTCCTGTGCCTTGTTGATCTCATCACCCGTAACATAACCGAATTCCTTCATTGGTTTTGATGTACGCCATTCGGGATCAATTGCTAAATGAACATTAGGATATGATAAGTATGGAAACATAGTAGCAAGTGAATCAACAGGATCGTATTTTCCTATTTGGTGATCAATAAAAACAAGCATATCGTTTTCGGCGGCAAATTCTATCCATTCTGTCAATAAATTTTTATTTATCCTGTCAATGGTAAGAATATTTCCTTCCGGTTGTACGGTTCCGTAAATAATGTAAAATGCTTTTTGTATATTCCGTCCGCCGCTTTCAAGCCTGTATTCCTCTGCGAGCGTTTCAAGTTTTTGTACCAGTTCTTCTTTTGAATGTCTGCCGAGTATTCCCATATTTTTAGAAACAGGGTGTCCATAAAAAGCAAGAATATCGTTATTCAATAAAATAGACTGCGGTTTTACAGCTAACGCTTTTGTTTCCGATGCAGACACAATATTTTCTGTTTCAGTCTGCGCTTCAACTAAATACACAATGTTTTCTTTTACTATCGGTTTTTCCGCTTCTCTTGGCGAAAAAGACAGAAAGAACATAAGAACGGCAATCATGCTAAGCAGCGCAACAATTCTTTTCATCGTATTATATAGGACAGACATCATACCTTATTATCGGCAGAATTCAAAAAAATATGAGCCGAATTTTTCTTGCCATTTTTTAATCAATGGAATCCAACTCCCGCATTATTTCGTCTAAACGTTTATTTAGCGTGTCGATTGTCCGTTCTAAACGTGCTTTTTCTTTTTCCAGAGACACTTTTGTATCCTCCTCCGCAGTTTTACCTTCTCTTAGATTCATCTTAACGGTATCGGGACTTTTTCCGGCAAGCAATGCCCTCTCCGACATTTTACGATCATCATCATTTGATATGCCCGCCAAAAAACGCATATTGTCACTGCCTAATTCGGGCGGAAAATCGTATTGAGATATTTTCATTGCAGTTCGGGCGGCTAAACGCGGAATACAAAGTACACGGTCTATATAGTCCTCAAAGCGGACACCTATATCTTTACAAATGTCAAACGCATTTTTAAGTTCATTACCTAATTCTTTTACAAGTTTTCCGTTTTCTGTTAAGAATTTTTCACGTATGCGTTCGGTAAGTTTTAACAGCTCAGGCGATTCCGAGATCGTATTTTTGTAGAGTTTTAATTTCTCCGCTTTTTCCAATAGATTATGAAATATTGCCCAAAATTCCGTTGTGTGAGATCGTGAGGAAAGTTTGCCGCCTCTTTTACAAGCATGCAGGTGATGTGCGTATTCATGAATAGCCGTGTATATCAAAAGATTTTGATTTGTGCTGCCGTCTTGTAAAAAATTCTTGTTGTGAATGATTATTTCCCGTGTATCGGTTTTATAGAGACCGTTTACTTTTGCACTTTTTTTGCCGGAAAGGACTACGGAAAATTCCTGCGGGGCATCCTCGATGGTAAGCAATAAGTTTTTTATTTCTTCATTGTTCACAAGAATAGTTTAGCATAGTATATTTAATTTTTCCATAGCTAAAATCACCGCCGCCGTACAAGCGGTTTCCGTACGTAATGCCCGTTCTCCCAGCTTAAAACGAATAAAATTGTAGTTGTCTAAAATAGCTCTTTCCCTGTCCGAAAAACCGCGTTCACTTCCTATGATTATTATTGCATTATTTTTACTTTTTATGCCGTTAAACGGTATTTTCGGATCAACATTATCCGGCGCTAAGAGCAGCGTGTCTTTAAAATGATCATTATGATCATTGTTGAAAACACATTTTAACCAGTTTTCTATGCCGGTAAAAATATTTATTTCCGGCAATATCGTATCCCGCGCCTGTTCCGCACCTTCAAGGAGCGCCGCCTGTGCCCCGCCGTCTTCAAAAAGTTTTGTTTGCCTGTAACTCTTATCGCCCATATCCGTTTCCAAAAGGTCTATTGCGTATACACCCATGTTGCAGAGTTCGCGCAAAATACGCCGCAGTTGAATGGGTCTTGTAAAACCTACGGCTGCACGTATATTTATTTTTGGCGGAGGATTATCCGTTAAACAAAGTGAAAACTCTATTTGCTTTTCGCCGTCTATTTTTTTTATTTGACCCCTGCCGGTTTTTCCGCCCAGTACTCCCGCATCAAAATATTCGCCTTCTTTTTTGTGTAATGTTTTTAACAAATGAATATTTCTCTTGTCGTGTGCTAAAAGCGGACTGTATATTTCTTGTTCGTTAAAAAGTATGATATTCATTTTATAATTTTTTCGATAGCCGACAAAGAAAAATCTTTTAATGATCCGATAAGCTCCGGCAGAGTTGTAACGGCAGTATTGTGTTTTATAGCCGCCGCGGAGGGCAGAAGTGTATTCAAAACAAGGTTTTCATCAAACGTCATTTTATTTATATATTGTTCAACATTGTTATCAACCGGCATTGGCAGGGCTTCAATATTATTTCCGTAATTTTTTAAAAACTCTTTGGCGGTACAAAACGGTCTTCCGCAGGAAAATAAACTTAATACTTCATTTTGCTTTTTAGTAAAAGGCGCCGTCTTTTTTATAGTTACAGGCGCACCGCCGCCTTGTGCGCTTGTTATATCAAGTGCAAGAGCCGCCGCTTTGTTTTCAAATGCTTCCCTATACATTTTTAATGGTCTTGTTTCATAATACCAGTTTTTACCGTTTTCTATCTTTTGCAATGACGGTATCTTTAGTATAAAAGATGAGGTAGAAGATTCAAGCGGGTTAAGACGGTTTTGTTTTCTTGTTAGGAACGGATAGAAATAAGCGTTTTTTGTATACGATCTGCCTTTAGGATATGAAAAATCCGCTCCAAAAAGTTTTACGTTTTTTGCCCCAAGATTTTCGGCTAACGATAATGCCGCATAAGTAACATTTGCGCCGGATGTATCTACAGCCGGAAAATTCCTAAACATATTTGATATATATTTATCAAGGGGATGCCCCCCGCAAAAGAAAAAAGTTTTTTCGGAGCAGGACGCTAATAACGGCGGACTAGCCAAATCAAGAAACAGCGGAATGTCTTGTATATTTTTTCCTATAAAGTGATAGTAACTAATATGTTGACAGTCTATAGATATTAAGGCATCGGGTTTAATACCTGCACATAACAGCGACCCTAAACTGGTATCGGCCGCTATAAGAAAAAATTCGGAGCGCTGCTCGTATATCAATTCAAGCTGATCGTCAAGCGATGGACCGGCGGCGCATATTGCCGCATTTCTTATGGGTGTAAATACGCCGGATTGTTTTTCCGCCGCAAAAATATTTCTGATGATATTTGAAAACCAGCGCTTTCCAAAAAATGACTGCACGGAAAAATCTGCGGAAACCTTATCAATGGCAGTCTTAATGGCGCGGCTCGCCGGAATAAAATGCTCCGTATCAAAATCTGTTCTGCTCCTTAGCGGAAAAGCACGTATTCCGTCATGCAGTGTAGGATTGTATGTATTTAAAATGTATTTTTCTATTGATGCCTCATCTGCATCCACAAGAATATGAAAACGCGGATCATTTATAAGCGGCGCAAAATCCTTTAAACATAATAATTCCGCCATACTGTCGATGTTATAATCTATAACAAGTATAAATTTTACATTGCCGTTATTTGTGGCGGCTTCCGGCAAAAAGCCCGCGCCGAATCCCATAATAATAATATACCCCTCGCCGGAAAGTGTAGAAGCAATTTTAACGGCTTCTTTTTCCGGGTCTACAAGGGAGTGGAGCGGATGCGCCGCGCCAGATTTATCAACATAAGCAGGGATTTTTTTTTGATCTCTTGAAAGCAGTATACGGTAACTGCCCAAAGTTGTCTCTGCCATTGTAAGCCGTGAACATAATTCCGAGTCTATACGCGACAGCGCCAAAAGATTTCTTTCAAAAAAGTATTTTTTATCCATTGACGGCTTCCATACCTAAAAAAACTTTATTATTTTCCATTAACGAATAAAGCCTTGCAGGATACTTTTTAATCTGTTCTTTAAACCAATCGGCGTAAATTTTATTTGCATTAAAAGAATTATGCGTTTTTATATATTGTTGGTGGTACATAGGATTTAATCTGTTTGATTTATTCATTAGCAGCGCATCAAAACTGTAAGGCTTAGAATGTGTTTGAATATCATCATTTGAAAGATCAACTCCTGTAATGTACACATTCCCTGTACAGAGATAAAACGCAAGATCAAGGGCGGCAGCGCTTACCGTTCCGCGCTGCGGAAAATTAACAGGATTTGCGCCTAACGTATTTAACACATCATTTTGCAAAGCGCTGCCGTCGCCTATGGGAAGCACAGAATACATGCTGCACTGCGAAGGCAGGGCGGCATTTAAAGCTGCCGCTATTATGAATTTATGTTTTTTCCTGATACATTCAAAAAGATGAAGGAGCGCCCATGTTCCGCCGTCGCTTGCAACAACTACATCCGGTACAATATCAAATTTTATCAAACATGGTGCGGCGGAAGATACCGCAAACAAAATGCAGCCGTTTTTTTTTAAAGCGCGTACCTGTTCTATGTTTTTTCCTAAAGATGGTCCCGCTCCCGCGACAATACAATCATGGTCAACAGTTTTTATTTTTGCAATATTTTTAATAATCGAACAATTTTTTAGGATGTTCCTAGACCACCGCCTGCCGAATCCTAAAACAGTTTTTTTATTCGCGTCAATTCGGCTTATGAATTTTACAATATCCGACATTAAGGCGGCATACTCTTCTTTATATACATTTACCGCAGGACGCCATTCAATTATCTTAACATATAAGGCTTCCACATCTTCTATTTCGTTTTCTAAAAATTGTGTACGGCTTATATTAAGATCAGGTTTCCAAACTGCATCGGCTTTGTGTTTTGAATTATCGGCGTTAAAAGTACGCAGGTGCAGGCTTATAATTTTTGCAGTTGGATATTTTTCACGCAGGGGCTTAATAACATAACAGAGACCGCACTCAACAAGAATAAAATATTTGACCTTATTTGAAACCGGCAGTGTTTCAACATAACGTTCCGCTTCGCGTTCCGGATTATATTTTGAATGAAGACTTTTTATTTCGTCCGGCAGATAATCAATATCGTTCATTAAAAAACTTTTACAAGTTCAAGTATGTCGTTCACATTGTCCGCTTCAAAAAAAACAGATGCAGTAACCTGTAGATTTCCGCATAACCTATGCGCTACTAATGCGCCGTCAACTGAAACGGGCAGTAAAACCAGTACACGCAGGCTTGGAAGCCTAATGGCATGACCAAAAGATGCAATCTGTCCGCCTACAATTTTATGAAAACCAATTTTTTCATAATCATCCAATGCCGCAGGACAATCTAAAATAAAACCCTGCAAATTGGAAAATTTTTTTAACGCTGTTTGTAAAATCGTTTCAAGAATTTTTAACTCTTTCTCTCCGACAACCCCTGCTCTGCGTTTTGTTTCTTGACGCTTTGTAATCGGGAGACTTCGGATTAAAAGCTCCATTAAACCAAACCTAATTCCTTAAAGACTTTTTTGTAAATTTCAAACTGT
>BNVA01000111.1 GCA_025997755.1 Spirochaetia bacterium
ATACCCAAACCGCCTGCGGCAAGAGATCCGCCGCCTAAAAAAGCAAGCGTTGCGTTTGTTGCAGCGGCTCCGCTTAATGTCGCAATCGCCGTGCCGGTGGAAGCCGCACCAAACGTCATTGCTGCGCCTACCAAAATGGAAGAAGCAAATCCGCATAGATCACGTAATTCCTGCAAAGACTGTTTGTCGATTTTAAATTTTGACAATTCATCAAGTCCAACCGAGTCTTGCAAATCAACATTTTTCAGTTTTTCAAAAGAAACAATGAATCGGGAAATACTTTTGTCCAGAACAAAAACTTTTTTACTCCCCAGTATTTCCAGTGCTTTCCCGCTCTTTTCGCGATAAAGCTCAAGATGCTTTTTGGCATTGTCAACAATAGTATTTGCATTTGCGTTCACATCGGATGCTTCTTTTGTGTCCACACCGGCTTTTATCCCCTTAATAACTCCAGTGAGTGCAGTTCCGGCACCGATAGCAATAAATAATGGTAATGGCATAATATTTTACTCCTTATAGTGCGACGAGATCATTAAAACTTTCGATCATATCGTTTTGATTTTTTTCCAATTCGGCAAGCAATGTGGCTTTTATTTGACTGTTTGCCCAATCCGACCCGACATTAGTTTCAATCCATGTTTTATATTCTGTCAACGCAATAAATGTTTCTGCACTATCTGTAATATCAGACAGAAACTCATCAGAACTACACAAACGTAATATTTTACGAAGGTTTTTCGTTTTTATAGTACTATAACTCTCATCGGCGTTGGCAAGACTAATCAAAAGTATAATTATCTGTAAACTATCCAATACAGGCAGCGTCTTAATATATCTATTAATTTCATTACAGATAATATCAACTTTAAAATTGTTTTCATCCCAAATAGCAATATATTGCCGACAACTTGCTTCAAGTGATGATGTATCATCGTATACACCCAGCTCATGTTTCAAATACACAAACTGTTTATCACATTCATCGCTAATATTATTTGTTTTTGTGTCCCATCCATAGGATGCTAAAAATAACCAAACGATCCTTAATTTTATTTTTAATGGATCAAGTTCTGATTTTTGCAAACCAAACTTTTTAAGCTCTGCTAAATCACTCTGTTTAATATATGGACATTTATCAATAGTTGTGCCGCCCTGAGCAATTTTCATTCCGAAAGCCATACACGTAGGACAACCGCATTCTCCGCAGTTTGTCTTTGGTGTAAACTTATAATAATCTAACCCTTTTAAAGCCATAAACCCTCCTTGAGTTTACAATTTGAATGATTCCGAACTTTCCATTAGGGAATTAAATTCGGAAAATGTATTAAACTGCGGTTTTCCGCCAAGTTTACAGGTAATAGTATTTGTTCCTGATATAAAACCATCAATGTTGCCTATTGCAAGTGCATTTTTCATGTCATCAAAAGCTGTATGAAACGTATTGATATAATCAACCATATAACTGGAAATAAATTGTTCCATTTCAGCACGATATTCACGGATCATTTCAATCGCTTGCGTACATTCTGCTTCAATCCGTATGCGATCTTCACGCGCAGTCTTTGCATCGTTTAACGCAGATACCAACTTCTGATAACATGCGCTACTTAACGCATAGCCCACCATACCGCCAATCATGCCGCCCACAACCGGAATTGGAATTGCGATCTGTCCGATAGTGGCAAACATTGCAGATGCAACCATACCCGTTCCTTTTTCACCCAATTCCGTAAGACATTCAACACCATCAATCTCACCTTTGAAATATTTACCAAGTGTTTTTCCAGTTTCTAATGTAGCCGTTACAATAATTCCAGGGAGATTTGTTTTTGATAGTGTTCGTATAGTTGCATTAGTAGCATTTTGCATTACACCTTTAATCGCGGAGCCTGCAAAGGCAGTAGTGTAACTTATGACTGTACCTGTTCCGGTATCTTTAATAACTGCAAGAGCGGCTTCATCCGGCTTTTTGTCTCCTTTGACCACTGCAACTATATTTCTAACTATAGATATGCTGCCAGCGATGACAGCACCAGATTTTGCGGCGTCAAGTCCGGCACGATGACTAATTCCAACAATGTCTTTAGCAGTAGAAAGTTCTGGATGCAAACGAGCAAATTCAGCTTCTTTGCTTGAAACATTGTTTTTCCTTATACTCTTACCGTCTTTTATATCGTTCAGTTTTTTTAACTGCTTTTCTTTTTCAACTATAATCTCTTTATTGGCGGCTTTATTTTCTTTTAAACGGTCTATTTGTTTTTGCACTTCATCGGCTTTTTTTGCGGCAGCTTCCCGAACACTGTCGTAATAATCTGAGGGAATTTCAATGGGGACATCATTATCAAAATATTTATCATATTTATTCGACATGAGTTTTGATAATGTGTCGTTCCCGCCTTTGCCAACAAACTTTAATTGTGTAGCAGAACCTTCTATTGGATTTCCATTGGCATCTAATTCTACATGGTCATATAGTTGATCATTCTTACCACCGATTTCTCCCTTTCCATATTTCTGCTTTTCAATATCATCCGTGCGGGTGTTTCTGGTATTTTCTTTGTTGATAATTTTCTCAGCATTTTTTCTGCTATTTGATTCAACCTCCGCCGAAAATCCTGCTTGTTGATGAATATTATTATCTACATAATCAGGATTAACTTTACTCTGCGATATACTTTTAAGCCCCTTGCTTAAAACTTGTCCGCTTTCATTATCAACACCGCCGTAACCCACAAGAAATTCTTTATTGGCACTACCAAAACGTTGCACAACTTCTGATGCGGCACCGGCAAGTCCTACATTTGTAAGAGTATCAAGTTTTTCATCAGTCTTTTCGATTTCTAATTCATCAGATTCCTCATTCATACATCCTCCTATTTTTTCTGACAAATATAATTTTATGCCAATATACCACCGCCCGAACGACTTCTAGTGTCGTACCGAGTGAAAAAATCACATATTTTGTCTGTTATCATTTTTCACCTCCTAAATTCCCATGCTCACAATTCCCCGCACAACACCTTTTGTCCTTGCGTCAGCATTAGCGCGTTCACATCGGCTATATCGTAGACCTTATTCTCAATACAAAACTTGATTATCAAATCAACAATTGAGCTATCGTTCAGTACGTAACCGGCGCTTTCGAGCAGGTCCGCCATCCCGCTTTCATTTAATTTAAGAGCGATACCAAACTGTATAATCGTAGTTTTTTCCGGGTGATAGCGCCGTTTTCCTATAATTTTGGAATAGAGCCGCCTGTCAATCCATGCCCTCTCATACAATTGCGGTGCGGTAAGCCCTCTTTCTTCACGCAACTTATCCAGTAAAACCGAAAACGTCGTTTTGCTACGTTTAAGCTCAACGCTCTCGCCTAAGTTATGCGAGAGCGTTTCCAACGAATGTCTGGCACTGCCTCGTACTTTTGCATGATGAAGCATAGCGAGCTTGGAAACCGCAAATAAACCGGCACTCTCAACAGGATATTCACCGCGCAGTTTGTAATGTTCGGTGATATAACCCTTTAGACGGTCAATTAACGTTTCGTTTATCAATTTTTTTAGTCCCCTTTTTTAAACTATAGCAGACCTCCTGCCGCGTGTTGTCGCTTTAGAGGCGACATAACGCCATTTACGATAATGTATTATTTCTGCACTTATATCTTAATCTTACAATGCTAATAATAGCACCCTAGAGCGATAAAACGCAAGCCCTGTAGATTGAATTCGGGGTGGTTTATGGGTCCTTTTAAGCCGTCAATTCATCGCAGAGTGTTTATCGACAGAAAAATTCGGGAGGGTTCATTCCCTACGGCGGTTACTTTAGCCTCCGATTACGCGAAAGAGAATCGGAAAAAGGTCAATCGTCGGACTATTGCGGCGGATATTGCCTCGATGAAGGAGGAATTGGGCGCTCCGATAGCCTACGACTACCAGAATCGCGGTTATTTTTATACAGACAGCGGTTTTCAACTCTCAATTCTCCCGCAAAAGGACTTTGGCAACATACTTTTGTCCAATATCGCGCCCGAAGCCTTCCCAAAGACAGCGTTTTTACCAGAATGGCAGCGTGATTTATTATCGAACATCGTGAGCAAGACCCTTCCTGTTCGCACACCGGAGGAAAAAGACTCACTTTCCGGTAAGGTAAGCGTGCTGCAAGATGAAAACCGCGATTCACCCGCCGTCAATGCGGTTTTACTTAACGCCCTGAAGGACAGCCGCTTTCTCGATATACGCTATGCATCAAGAAATACCCCGTCCGTCAGCCTCGTTTTTCTTCCGCTGCATCTTATCTGCACGGTGGTTTCGGAGCTTCGGCACCCGCATCTTCTGCTTGGCGTTATACGATCCGGGCATAAGGAAAGGTATGCGCTCCTCTATGCGGACAACATAACAGAAGCCGTTCAGCGCGATGAACAAATAGCGCCGCCGACTTTCGTCTACGTTCAGACTACCAATAACAACGACATCGAAGCTGTGTTATCGGCAGAATCCTCCGACATCCTTCTAGTGTTCTCGATGAAAGATACACCGACAAAAAAAATACCGCATCCTGAGTACACTTTGCTGGCACAAACCGAGATTTTTTTGTGATTTTTTTATGCTTTGCCCATTCTCTTACGCAAGAGCACGTTCAACTGCCTTGCTTATAAACTCCGAACGGTTTTTTGTTACAGTATCAAGGCGGGCAAGCAGCCCCTCGTTCATAACGATATTGATTCTGCGTGCCTTTGTTGTTTCCGGTATGACGCTTATATAGCTAACGATAAAATGATAGTTTGATTTCCATTCAAGCCAGTCTTCCCATGTTTTTTTACCAGCCGTATCATCTCATCACAGGTATAAACTTTACCCATGGTACATAATACACACTTTACTACACATCGTAAATAGAAAAAAAGGAGGAATGCGGCTCCGCTGCCCCCTTCTAACTTCTTTTATAAAATGTCGCCTTCAAAGCGACCACACAGCGAATTTTCTGTGATAATTTTAAGTAAAATGAATTTATCTTTTTTAAATACGACATATGGTGTCATTTTTGGGTTGTATACTTTGGTTATAATGTAGTTTTAAAAGGAGAATATTTATGAACGATACATATTTTGTCTGTGCCGACGGCAGAGATGCCAACGACGGGCTTTCGGAACAAAAGCCGTTTCAAACACTCGCAAAGGCGGTGGACAGCGCAAGGAATGGCAGCATAAAAACAATCACCGTTATCGGAACGCTAAATAAAGAGAGTGAGGCACATTCAGTGTTTCCGAAAGATGGGCAAATCAACAATGATCGAGAGTATACGGGCGATGAAGGTGTATTTTTTATCAACGGAAGCGGCGTTGAAAGTGTATTTTTTATCAGCGAAAGCGGCAAAGAAGAAATCACTATAACCGGTATTAACGATGCCTGTTTAAGCGGCGGTTATGAAAAAGAAAATTCGGAGAACAAAGAATTTCACTATGGGAGAATGAGGGTTGTTAAGGTTTCCGGTTGTTCTAATATCCGGTTTAAAAATATCGCCATAACAGGCGGAAATATTTCTTCTTACCTTTCTGCCCCGTTGTCAATGACGTTCTCCCCTCAAACACACAATATACCGGCAGGGCGCGGAGGCGGTTTGTATATTTCGCCGTCCGCCATTGTTACGCTGGATAAAAACGCCGTAGTACACGGTAACAAATCTTTGGTAAGCGGCGGCGGTGGTGTTGCAGTTGTAGGCGGCAGACTTAATTTAGACGGCGGCGTGATACGTGATAATTATGCGGAATATGGCGGCGGCGTACATGTTTCGTCAGGTAGGTTAGATATTGAAAACTGCGTTTTTCTAGAGTATTCAAATCGCATGAGAATACTCTATGATAAACATTGCCAAATATTCGGCGAACTCAATATGCGCAATGGTGAAATTATAAAGAACACCTCATGTGACGGCGGTGGTGCTTATATAGCTAGAGAATGTACTTTTACGATGTCGGGCGGATTAACCAAGCAAAATACAATAACGGTTGAGCCCTTTAGCCTTATTGCATATTCTCACAGAACAAAAATCTTGCGTAATGGAGTGTCTCTTGAAAATGGCAGTATCTTTATTACAACAGGCGGCCGTATTCTTGATGGAAAACGCAATAATAGGTTTAAATTTTATACTCTTTAAAAATCTACCGCTTTAAAGTTATACAACGGCATTAGTCGGTGCTCTATATCGACCGTATCGCCGATATAGTCAAGCACATCTTTTGCACTTTTATATGCCATTGGGCTTGCGTCCTGTCAAAACACCTTGAGTGGGGCAGCTTTCCCAAAACCCGGAAATGGGGTATATTGAAATTAAGGAGAAGCCTAGATGTATGCCACGTTCCACCTGAAAACGGAAGAGCTTAACGCCGATGTTATCCAGACGCTGAAAAACGCCTATCCCCAGCGTGAAATCGTTATTTTGCCCAAAGACGAATATGATGAATGGGAAAAAGAACGGCACAATGCGGCGTTTACGGAGAAATTGCAACAGCGTATAAAAAGGCTTGACGAAGGAAAGGGGATAGTCAAAACCATGGCAGAACTTAGGGCTATGGAAAATGGCTGATTTGATTTTCGATCCCGATGCCTTTAAGGAATATATAGAATGGCAGACCCAAGACCGCAAAACCCTGAAAAAGATAAATGATCTCATTGAGGAT
>BNVA01000112.1 GCA_025997755.1 Spirochaetia bacterium
TTCGAGCCTATGAGAAAAATCATGCCAAGTCCTCGTTCCTTGCCCGGATGAGCCATGAAATTCGCACCCCCATGAACGCCATTATCGGTATGGGAGAACTGGCTTTACGGGCAGACCCCCCGCCCATGGTGGCTGAATACATCACAAGGATCAAACAGGCCGGAGACAACCTCTTAACCCTGATCAACGACATCCTTGATTTCTCAAAAATTGAAGCGGGGAGTCTGGAGATCAATGCCGCCCCCTTTAGGCTTTCGTCACTCCTCAACGACGTGATCAACGTGTCTCGGGTGCGGGTCGGCGAAAAGGCGCTGCTCTTTACGGTGAATGTGGACGCGAATATTCCCGACCAGCTTACAGGCGACCAAGCGCGGATCAGGCAGATACTCCTCAATTTGATTTCCAACGCCGCCAAATACACCCAAGGAGGGTTTGTTTCTCTTAACGTAAGCGCGGGCTACCCTGCGCCCGGAAATCCTGAAAGGCTTATGCTTTCGATGGAAATTACCGATTCCGGTATAGGTATCAAAGAGGAAGACCTGCCGAATCTGTTCGGTAATTTTGTCCGCTTGGATATGGAGAAAAACCGGAACGTTGAGGGAACGGGGCTGGGACTTGCCATCACCCGGAGCCTCTGCCGGGCAATGGGCGGGGACATCACTGTGCAAAGCGAATATGGCGCCGGTTCGGTATTTACCGCACGTATTCCACTGGGTTATACACAAGGCAGCCCGGTAGCGGCGGTGGAAAACCCTGAGTCCAAGCCGGTTTTGTTATACGATCACAGACCCCGCCTCGCCGCCTCACTTTCCCGCACGTTTGAGAATTTAGGCGTGCCCTTCACGTTGGCGGCGGACGGACAAGAATTTCTCCGGCTGCTTAGCGGCGCTCCTTCAGGAGACTGGTCTTTCGCCTTTGTTTCTTCACCGCTTTGCGCCGAAGCTGCGGCCATTGTCAAAGAAGGGAAGCCAAACACGGCGCTGGTACTACTGGCGGAACAAGGGGAGAAGAGCTTTTACAACATTCCCTCGATGCTCATACCCGCATACGCCGTTCCCGTCGCTAATCTCTTAAACGGCAAGAAGGATGGCGAAAAGCGGGAAAAGGCAGAGATCCGCTTTACCGCGCCGGGAGCGAGGGCGCTTATTGTTGATGACATTGCGACTAATCTGACGGTAGCGGAAGGATTGATTGCCCCCTACCGCATGGAACTTACAACCTGTATGTCGGGTCGGGAGGCGGTGGAGCTGGTGAAGCGTCACGAATACGACCTTGTGTTCATGGATCACATGATGCCGGGCATGGACGGCATCGAGGCAACCGCCGCTATCAGGGAGTGGGAAAAAGCACAGACTGAAGCCGGGAAGTGCCGCCCACAAATTCCAATAATTGCCCTTACCGCTAACGCCATAACGGGGATGCGGGAAATGTTTCTGGAAAAAGGCTTTGACGATTATCTGTCCAAACCCATAGAGATTGCCAAACTGAATAAGGTTCTGGAGAAATGGATTCCTAAAGAAATGAGGAATGAGGGATTAGGAATGAAGATGGGGCACTCTATACTTTCCAATCAGCCTTTCACTATCCCCGGAGTGGATGTCGAGAAAGGCATCGCTATGACCGGCGGCACGACCAGCGGCTATAAAAAAGTGCTTGCCATATTCCAAAAGGACGCGGAGGAGCGGCTTACCCTGCTGCAAAATCCGCCGGATGAAGCCGGACTGCCGCTGTTTATCACCCATGTTCACGCCCTTAAAAGCGCGTTGGCTACCATTGGAGCCGCCGCTTTGTCAAACACGGCGGCAGAACTTGAAAAAGCGGGAAAGGCGGGAGAACTGACGCTTATAGGCGAGCTTCTACCGGATTTTGCGAAGAGACTTGAGGCGCTGGCGGCGGTAAAGGTGAAAGAATTACTCGAACAGGGAGGGGCGTAGCCAAAATGAGCCAAGAACGGCGGGCAGTCGGAAAAAGAAGCCTCCGGGAAACCCTCATCAACAAAAACTATGTTCAGGTGATCTTTGTGTTCCTCGCCTTCGCCCTGGTTGTTCTGGTGAGCGTGCTTTCCCACAGCACATTGACCAAACACAATCTGCGCAACGCCACAGCAGAATCCCTGCGGACTGTGGAGGCCAACATCAAAATAAGCCTAAACGAGCCCGAAGCCACCCTGGTAAGCACCGTCTTCACCATTCAGGAGCTGATTGCCAATGGCGCGTCAAACCATGATGTTCTCTCGTATCTTTCCGGCATGACCACATGGCTCATGGCCAATAGCGAGCGGGTATCGGGTTTTAACGGCTTGTACGGCTTTATCAGGAACGAATACCTTGATGGCCAGGGTTGGGTACCCGACGCGGAATATGTACCGGAAGAACGACCATGGTACAGGACGGCTAAATCCAATCCGGGACAGATTGTATCGACACCGCCCTATGTTGATGCGCAAACCGGAGAAGTAATTGTCTCCTTTGCCTGTGAATTGTTCGACAGTACCGGGGCTTCTCTGGGGGTTGTGGCGCTGGATCTGCTGCTTACCAGGATTTCGGAGTACATCACGGGCCTTAACAATGTTTACGGCGGTTACGGAGCGCTCTATGATGCCGATCTGCGGATTGTAGCCCATCCCCGGGCGGATATGCTTGGCAGGTTCCTGCCCGCTATTTCCCCCCGAATTGCCAAGCTGGCGGTGGAACTTGTGGAGACAGGGGAACTACTGGGGCAGGTGGCACGGAACACCGAAGGCAGGCAGATGATAGTCTCCTATTACCGGATCTACAACGGCTGGTATGTAGGGATGCTCATACCCACGGCTGCCTATTACGGTGATATGTACCGGGCGGGAGCCGTCCAGATAGGTCTTGCCCTGGCGGCGGCAATTATTCTTTCGTTTGTTCTGCGCCGCCTTTCCGCCGCGAGAATAAAAGCCGACGAGGGAAACAAACAAAAGTCTTCCTTTTTGGCAACCATGAGCCACGAGATCCGCACCCCCATGAACGCCATCATCGGTATGTCGGAACTGCTCCTCCGCAGGGACCTCTCCGCTGAAGCCTACAAAGAAGCGGAAAGCATAAAACAAGCCGGATTAAACCTGCTTTCCATCATCAACGACATCCTTGATTTTTCAAAAATTGAGTCCGGCAAGTTGGACATTATCGAAAAGGATTATATGTTCGACTCGCTCATCAACGATTGCGTCAATATCGCACTGAACAGGATCGAGGAAAAACCCCTTAACTTTATCACTGAAATTGATCCCGCCTTACCCTGCGCTTTCCGCGGCGACATGATCCGTATCAGGCAGGTATGCCTTAACATCCTATCCAACGCCATAAAATATACACCCTCGGGGAACGTTACTTTTAACGTAACAGGCAATTTGCAGGAAAACGGGATAATGCTGCTATCATTCGCAGTTATCGATACAGGCATCGGCATCAGGGCCGAAGACATGGATAAACTCTTTGGTAATTTCAACCAATTGGACACTCACAAAAATCAGGGCATTGAGGGGACAGGACTGGGACTTGTTATTTCCCGGAATCTCTGTCGGCTCATGGGCGGGGATATTATGGTGAAAAGCGAGTACAACAGCGGCAGCACCTTTACCGCCGTCATTCCCCAGCGGGTTGTCGATTTCCGGCCATTCAGTTTTGTGGAAATAAAAACACTTCCCCATGATGGTAAAAAACAAGCGAAAGTAAAATTCACCGCTCCCGGCGTGCATATCCTCTCGGTGGACGATATTGCAACCAACCTGACCGTTCTTTCAGGACTCCTTGCCCCTTATTCGATGCAGATAACGGGGTGTATGTCGGGAGCGGAAGCGGTTGAACTGGTAAAGGAATCTTCTGCGGGCGAACAATTTGATTTTGTGCTGATGGATCACATGATGCCGGGTATGGACGGAATTGAGGCAACGGCCGCGATACGGGCGATGGAAGGATCATATTATCAAGAACTCCCCATTATAGCCTTAACCGCTAACGCCGTATCCGGCATGAAGGAAATGTTCCTTGAAAAAGGCTTTAACGATTATCTTTCCAAACCAATTGAAATTAGCAAACTTGACGAGATAATGAAAAAATGGATACCCAAGAATAAAAAATTAGCAGTTACGAAAGATGATAAAAATTCTAAACCGAAAAAATTACTAACTGCTGATTATTCATTGCTCATTAATATTGGTGTAGACACCGCTAATGGTATCGCGATGACCGGCGGAAGCGAGGCAGCTTATAATAAAGTACTGTCAGCATTTTTTAAGGATGCTGCGGATAGGCTGCCTTTGTTTGCTAACATGCCCGGCAAGGATAATCTGCCGTATTTTACTATCAATGCACACGCCATAAAGAGCGCCGCCGCTACCATCGGAGCCGCCGCCTTATCAAAAAAAGCCGCGGAACTGGAAGCGGCGGGAAAAGCGGAAGATTTGGAAGCAATTGCAAAGGACATAAAAACATTTTACGGCGATTTAAAAAATCTTGCGGAACAGATCGCTTTTTCTTTAAACAAAGAAAATAACGCCGTACAAAAAGACGATTCCGGCACGGCATACCTTCCTCTGTTTAAGGAACTTTTGCACGGCTTGGAACAGGAAGACATTGATAATATCAGGCGCATAATCGGGGAACTGGAGGGCAAAACCTTAGATGCAAACACACAAGAAATTCTAAACCATGTTTCTAACGCTGTTATGATGAGTGAATTTGAGGAGGCGGTAATCAAACTTAAAGAAATCAAAAATATAACAAAGGTGCCGTTTATAAACGACGGAAACGACGGAATAGGTGAGGGAATTGAGTAATGTTTAAAAGAAATAAACCGGATATGGTTGATTCACCAAAAAAAAGTTTATTGCGAAGAACTTTTTTCATTTTCTCTGTAGTGTTCTTCCTCATCATCTTCGTGGGCGGTACGACGGTATTCATCTTCGCCATGCGGCGGCTTGGTAATGATCGGATGGAAACGGCTTTGACCCTATCCATTGAAAGTATGCGGCTCCGTATCGCCAATTCGGTTAATACCGAATTAAGCCTGGTATTTAAAATGGCGGATGTTCCCCTGATAAAACGGTATTTACAAAATCCCCAAATCCCGCAGCTTCGGGACCTGGCTTTTGAGGAATTCGCCGCGTACCGCAGGAATTTCAAAACTAACTCGGTCTTCTGGATCAGCGATGCGGACAAGGTGTTCTACTTCGATGACGCGGCATCATATATTATTGATCCCTATGATCCCGAAGCATACTGGTACAATATGACCCTCTACGAAACGGATCGATACAATTTCAATATCAATTACAACTCGGAAATGCGGCGTACTAACCTCTGGGTAAACGCCCCGGTTTTTGAACAGGGCAAACCCATCGGTATGGTGGGGACCGGTATTGATCTGACCGAGTTTATCACTTCCATGTACGAGACCGTGGATACCCGCATAGACCTCTATCTCTTTAATACCCAGAATGAAATAACCGTAGCTCAGGATACATTCCTGGTGGTTGATAAAAAAAATATCGCCGCCCATCTGGGGTATGCGGGTGGAGTGATCACGGGGACGGCAAAACAGTGCCGGGATGATGAAATAAAAATTATCTCCCGTAACAACGTTAAATACGCGGTGGGACGCGTTCCCCTGCTTAACTGGTATGTCGCCGCTTCCATTCCCGTTACCTTCGCCACCCTCTTTGATCCCGGCCTTTCTGCGACATTCGCCGGCATTATTTTGTTGATAATTATCATCTTTATTATTTCCAACGGGTTTGTCGCCATAATACAAACTACGGTAGACAGGCAGAACCAGCATCTTTTGGAACTCAAGGACGCGGCGGAGGCGGCAAATAAATCCAAGAGCAATTTTCTTGCCAGCACCAGCCATGAAATCCGCACCCCCATGAACGCCATTATCGGCATGAGCGAACTTGCGTTACGCGAGGAATTAAGCCCCGAGGTACGAGAATACGTCAGCGGAATCAGACAGGCAGGAGGAAACCTGATCGCCATAATCAACGATATTCTTGATATATCAAAAATTGAATCGGGAAAACTTGAGATTATCAAAAGGGAATATGCTTTTTCTTCCCTTGTCAATGACTGTACCGCGATTATACGTTCAAGGCTTGCGGAAAAGTCCCTTGAATTTGTTACCGTTTTTGATCCCGCACTGCCTAACCGGCTTCTGGGCGACGAGGCGCGGCTGATGGCAAGACCCAGTCCCGTTCCCTCAATGGAGCGGTTATTCCGGCTGTCAAAACGGTTAAACTGCCCGAAAAGAGATTCGGAAGGTCTTCGGGTTTTATGCCGATGCCGGTGTCCGCCA
>BNVA01000113.1 GCA_025997755.1 Spirochaetia bacterium
CCGATTTTTGGCACAGATGGCATATTTCGCTAAGTACATGGTTTCGTGACTATGTTTATATTCCGTTAGGCGGCAGCCGCGTAAAAAAGAGCCGATTGGTATTTAATTTGTTTGTTGTATGGCTTTTGACCGGCGTATGGCACGGTGCAAATTGGACTTTTGCCGCGTGGGGCTTGTTCTACTTTCTGCTTTTGCTGTTTGAGCGTTTTACCGGATTTGAAAAGAAGCTCAGGGCTTTCTCCCATATATACGCTTTGTTTTTTATTGTTGCCGGATGGGTGTTGTTCCGTTCCGACACTATTGCCTCAGCATACCGGTATCTATGCGCAATGTTCGGATTTGGCACTGTCGGATTAACCGACGAAACTTTTTTTCTGTATTTTTCAAACGGAAAATGGATACTGTTGATAGGGCTGCTGCTGTCAACACCGGTAATTCCTCTGTTAAAAAACAAGACCCAAGCCATTAACAAGCGCTTTTATAACATTGTATCCTCCGTAACTTTTCTTGTGATATTTGTTATCTCAATTTTGATTTGCATTGATTCAACGTATAATCCGTTTATATATTTTAACTTTTGACAATTATTGATAATAAGGAGATGCCGTTTTGTTAAAAAGAATAATATCTGCTTGCTGTGTTTTTATAATTACATTTTTTATGTTTTTCTTAATCATATACGTTTTTATTAACGTTAGACTTATAGACTGGAAAAAATTATATCCTTTTAATGATACGGAGCTTGTTAAAAACAATAACGATGATTCTGTAGCTCATAGCCGAACAATTATATCTACATTATCAAATTACAAAAACCTTATTCTTAAAATCGAAGAAGACCGTATAAATATTTTCATTCTGCATATAATAATGGCTTATATGCCGCTTTTGGAAAAGGTACGAGATTACGAGGCTCTTTTAGGGTGGAATTTGAATAGAAATGCCGATCCCGACTATCGTATCGCGCTTGATTTAGGAAATGGATTTTTTATTCCTGAAAAATATTTAAACCCTAAGTTGGATATTACTCCGAATGTACAAGGGCTTAACGATCTGAACAATTTTCTAGGCACGCGGGGAATAGATTTTTTATATGTTCAAGCTCCATCCGTACTTTGTAAATATGATAAACAAGAGCAGCTTGATTATTCCCATGAAAATATTGATGCATTATTGCGCGGGTTATCACAATCAAATATACAAAATATTGATTTACGTGAACACATTCATAATAACGAAGTTCTTGACATTCAAGAAGAACGTATAAAACATCATAATTATTTTTTGCGGTTGATTTACAAAGTCTGTGCCCGTTATTAAACTATTACAATGGCTCGTATCCCAAAACTTTTTCTTGAAACAACGATTTTCAATTTTTATTTTGACGGTAAGCAAGGACAGAAACGCAAAGATACTCTCGCCTTGTTTAAAGAAATACAAAAAGGCCGTTACAAGCCCTTTACATCAGATGCTGTAATTAAAGAATTGCGTAGAACAAAGAAGGAAAAATTTGACAAGATGTTTTCACTGACAGAGGAATATAACATACCAATACTTATTCCGGTAAAAGCGTCATACGCTTTGGCAAAAAAATATATAAAGAGCGGGATAATACCGCCGGATTATCCTGAGGATGCACTTCATATCGCAGTTGCCACAGTTGAAAACATTGATTTTCTTCTTAGTTGGAACATGGGGCACATCGTAAAGCAAAAAACTATGATAGGCACAGGATTTATAGCAATTGACGAAAACTGTCCGCATGTTTTATTATGTACGCCATCAGAGGTAATGGAATATGACCAAGGAAGAGAAAGCCGAAGAGCGGAAAAATGACAGAAAAATCATCAATGAAACCAATCGAGTAAAGCGCGAGATCGGTCGAGAAATCAAAAACATGACCATTGATGAGCAGATGGCTTATTTTAACGAAACTGTTGAATGGGCAAAAGCCAACAACTATGGGTTTAAATTTATTCACCATGTGAGCGAGGCTTAATTTCGCACCGCAGCCTATGTATTGGGCGTCTTTTCCGGGTCTTCGTAATTTTTGTAGATAAAACGCCGCACCTTTTGCTGGGCATTCTTTTCAAACGGTTCAAACCTTAGTGTAAAATCAATTATCTTTTTATATGAAGTAAGCGAGCGGTTTACCTTTCCGATTTCTTTTTTTACCAATGGTCTGATAAACGCCGCGTTAAGCGCCTGCCCGGGATACTCCTTTGCGAGCGTTACCATATTCGGAAAAACTATAGCAAATATAAACTCACCTTCGCTGCTCTTACGTCCTACAACCAGTATTTCGCTTATTATGCGTGAATTGTTAAAGTGCGACTCTATCTCTTCTGGATAGATGTTTTTACCGCCCGCCGACACTATAAGATTTTTTTTGCGTCCGCTTATATAGACAAAACCCAGATCATCCTGATAGCCCAAGTCGCCGGTTTTTAAGTAGCCGTGAGCATTAAACATTTCCGCCGTGGCTTCGGGATTTTTATAATAGCCAAGCATAAGAGAAGGCGATTTTACGAGTATCTCACCATGCTCGCCGGATTTTAATATTTTAAGATCATCGTCTTTGTCAACAATTTTAATGTCGGTGTACTTTACCGGCAAACCGACGGAAACATTGTTTTTATGCCAGGGGGTACTCACACTCACAAGCGGCCCGTTTTCACTCATCCCATAACCGTGAACGATATTAAACCCAAATGAATCAAAAAAATCGGCAACCTTGGGATTAAGCGCACCGCCTCCCGCAACCATTATGTTTATAGAATCGAGTCCCGCCTTTTTACGGATAAACCTGAAAACTTTCCTGCCCCAATCGGGATTCCCTTTTTTTGCCTCGGCAAGGGATTTTTTCCTTAAAATGTCCAGCACAAAACGTACCGGAAACGGCGTTTTTTGATATTTAGCGTTTATGCCTGCCATAACTTTGTCGTACAGCAGCGGCACCGCGATAAGGAAAGTGCCGTGTCCGTCGCGTATATCGTTTATGACAACCTCGCCTACCAGTCGTTCTACGATAATCGCAGCGATTCCGCAAGAATGAGGCGCTAAAAAAGAACAGGTCGTAGGATATGTATGATGAAGGGGCAGCACGCTGATAAAAGTATCTTTTTTATCCGGGCGCAGCATACGCACGGCGGCGCTTACATTCGCAATGATCCCTTTGTGCGACAGGGTAACCCCTTTTGCAAGCCCCGTAGTGCCCGATGTAAAAACAATGGAAACAGGATCGTTTTCCGATAAATCCGAAACTTCCGGCAATTTTTGATCTGCGGCATCCAGCCCGAATGACAAAAAATCATCGTTACCGTTAATCTGTACCCGCGTTTCGATGTTAATATCATTAGCGGCTAACGACTCCGCAAAGGGCGCTTTTTTTTCGGAAAAAACGATAACCTTAGGCTCTGTCAGCTTTAAAATATTCCGGCACTCATCATCGCCGATAAGAAAATCAATGGGAACAACAATGCAGCCCGAAATCGCGCTCGCCATCCAAACCGCCATCCATTCGGGACAGTTTTCCGCCCATAATGCAACACGGTCGCCTTTTTTTAATCCGGCTTTTATAAAACCCCGGGCAATACGCTTACATTCACATGCATATTTTTTAAAATTCCAAATAGTGAATTCTTTCTGCTTGCCTACACGATGCAGTATCGCCGGATTTTCAGAAAAGTCCGCCTCAATATGGTTAAGAAACGCAATAAAATTAGGGTAAGGTAAATCCAACCAATCAGCCATGTATTCAATAGGGTTAAGCATAGTAGCTACCGTAACATATCTTTCAAAAATGTTAAAGGGCGCAGCGTTCCCATTCGGCGGTATATTTTTCTATTTCGGATTTACACTTTTCAAGTTTTTTAATAAGCTCTCTTGATTTTTCACCGGATGTATAAACTTCGGGTTTGGAAATTTCTTCTTCAAGTTTTTGTTTTTCCGTTTCAAGTTTTTCTAACATTTGAATAAGTTCCGCTTCTTGTTTTTCCAAACGCCGCATTTCCGCTTTTTGTTTTTTATCCTGTTCACGTTTTGTTTTTGCATCCTGCCCGCCGTATTCATTTTGCGCTAAGGGTTTTTTATATTGAGCCTCGTTTTGAATTTCATTCTGCGTTTCTTGTTGCTCGATTTTTTCAAGATAGTAAGCGTAATTACCGTAAAATAATTTTGCTTCCTGCCCTAATGAAAGCTCCAGTGTTTTTGTAGAAAGTTTTTCCATAAATGCCCTGTCGTGCGATACAAAAATAATTGTTCCCTTGTACGAAAAAAGTGCGTCTAACAGTATATCTTTTGACGATATATCAAGGTGATTCGTAGGTTCATCCAGAATTAAAAGATTAACAGGTTTTAAAAGCATTTTTAAAAGCGCAAGGCGGCTTTTCTCTCCGCCTGAAAGTACGTCTACCGCTTTGTAAACATCGTCGCCGCGAAAAAGAAACGCGCCTAGCATATCGCGGAGTTTCGGGATTAACGCGGTAGGCGCGGACTGCTCCAGATATTCAAGAACGGAAACCGTACCGCATATTGTTTCGGCGGCATCCTGCGTAAAATAAGCTGTTTTGATACCGGCGCCGTACACGACATTTCCGTCGAAACTATCGTCGGCATTTGCAATGATCCTTAAAAGTGTAGTTTTTCCGGCTCCGTTTGGTCCGACTACAACAAGCCGCTCTCCGGTTTCTATGGTAAGGTTCACCCCGTTTAGTACTTTTGCCTCTCCGTAACTTTTTTTTATATTCTCTAAAGTCAGCGCAATACGCCCCGAATGAGGCGCTTCCGGCAGCTTAATCGCTATTTTCTTTAACGACTCCGGTATTTCTATACGTTCCATTTTTTCAAGACGCTTGATACGTTCCTGTACCATTGCAGCTTTTGTCGGTTTATAACGAAAACGCCGTATCAATTCTTCGGACTTTGCTATTTCTTCCTGCTGTAATTTATATTTTTCAAGCAGGCTTTCCATTTCGATATTCCGTAATGCCTGATAATTTGAATAATTTCCGGCATAGTGTTTTAATTGTCCGTTAAATATTTCATAAACCTCATTTATAGTCGTATCAAGAAAATAACGGTCGTGAGATACCAAAAGATAAGCTCCCTGAAAATTACAAAGCCATTTTAGAAGCCATGTACGGGCTTCTATATCGAGATAGTTTGTAGGCTCATCAAGAAGAAGTATATCGGGTTTTTCCAAAAGAGCTTTTGCAAGGGCAATACGCATCTGCCAGCCGCCTGAAAATTCTTCAACGTTTCTGCCAATATCGTTATGCGAAAAACCCAATCCGTTAAGGACTATAGAAATATTTTTATCTCTAAGATAGTATCCCGACGCTTCAACAGTTTCGTTTAACAAATGTTGTTCTTCCAACAGCGCGTTGATTTTTGTATCGTCCTCTTTTACGTTTTGCAAAAGCTGCCGCAGTTCCTCCGCCCTGTCTTCCAGCGCTTTTATTTTATCAAACGCCTTTTCAGCTTCCTCGCGCAGCGTGTTTCCCGAATGAATTATTCCAGACTGCGGCAAATACGAAACACGGCAACCCTTCTCCGCCGCGCGTTCGCCCGAGTCCGCCTTCATTACCCCGGCAAGGATTTTTATAAATGTTGATTTTCCGCTGCCGTTCGCCCCGCAAAGAGCCGCCCGCGTTCCTTTCTTTAAAAATATGTTGGCGTTCTTTACAATATCCCTGCCGCCAAAAGCAAGTGAAACGCCGGTAAATTGAATAAACGCCATATCAAAGTTGTATGAAAAAACCTGCTGTTAAATTCCGGCTTTTTCCTTGATGTAGGCGCGGGCTTTTAAGGCGTATTCAAACGGATTAGCCTTTGCGGGATCCTGCTCAGCTTCGACAACCCACCAGCCTTCGTACTTAGCTTTTTTTAGCGCTTTGAAAACAGGCTCAAAGTCGATAGAGCCGTCGCCCGGCACGGTAAATACTCCAGCCTTAACCGCTTCGAGAAACGACCATTTTTCTTTTTTCGCCTTTGCCCTAAGCGTTTTTCTCATATCCTTTAGGTGAACATGGCGTATACGCGGCATCCATTTGTCAAGCACCGCAAGATAATCTTCGCCCGAAAAAGAAAGGTGTCCGGTATCGAACAGCAAGCCCAACAACTCAGGCTTTGTGTTTTCCATAAGTCTGTCAATTTCCGCAGCCGTCTGAACGCCGGTTCCCATGTGGTGGTGGTAGGTGAGCTTCATGTCCTTTTTTGCGGCAAGTTTGCCCAGCTTATTCAAGCCGTCGCAGAGCTTTTGCCATTCCTCTCCG
>BNVA01000114.1 GCA_025997755.1 Spirochaetia bacterium
CGGTTATCGTAACGACAGTAAGCTTTCGCCCTATGAATACCGACAGCAATTTTGACAATGCTCCACGAGATTCCGGCCGGTCTTTTGTGAAAACTGCCTTGAACACATTGTCCATGCAAATATCTATAATGTCGTCGTCGGGGGCAAACTGAACCAATTTTTACCTCTAAGGCTATAGTATAACAAACAAAAAAGAAAAACTACAGCGAAATATTCTTCTGCGGCTGCGAATTGAAGTTCACGGCTAAAAAAAATTGCCTTTTTTTTATTTTATGTGTAAATTTTTGTTATTGTATATCGCAAAAAACTAAAACTAGATTGAGGAGTACTTATATGCGATTAACAAACAAAAAAATCCTAAAAATTGGATTTTGGATGACATTGCTTTCGGCATTGTCTTTCGTTTCTATCTCATGCACGGATAGTGATGGTGTTAGTGATATTGGTGAGTCAGATTATACCCCGCCCGGAAAGACTATGAGGCAAGGCGTGACAAGGGAGACGAGGATGCAATGGTAATACTACGCTCCCTGTTTTTGAATGGGAACACTGGGCTCCGAGTGCATGGACTGTAGGTTCAAGTTTGACAGCGCTTGATTCGGTGGAGATCAAGCCGCTTGTGCATTATTTCACCGGCAATACCTTTGTCTATCAACAGTGGAGTCCGAAAAAGTACACGATAAAATTTGACAGCAACGGTATAGGAAAAGGTATTGCGGCATTAAACGGGACGTTGACCGATATAGATGCAGCTAAGGCATCAAAAAGCGGTGTTGCAGGCGGCGGCGGGTATTACGGCGGTAACGTAAACACAAGCGTAACCAGCAACAATAAACCCGGCGCGGCAGACAAGCCGCGCTGCTGCCTTGATCGCAGGCGGTTTTACGGTGTAATATGGGATTGGAGGAATAAAAGATGATTGTAGCGAATAGGATGACAAAAAATCCTGTGTATGTGCATCCCGATATGCCGGTAAGTGAAGCCCGTTCTCTGATGGATAAAGAAAAAATAGGACGCCTTCCTGTGTTGGATAAAAATAATGTTTTAGTCGGTATCGCTACAAAAAAGGATATGCTTAAAGCCGGTCCTTCGGCAGCGACAAGCCTTGATATGTACGAGATTAGCTATCTGCTTTCAAAACTCAAAATAGAAAAGGTAATGACAAAGAATGTTATCACGGTAGATGAAAACGAAGTGATAGAAGAAGCCGCTAGAATAATGTCGGATAATGATATAAGCAGCCTGCCCGTTATGCGGGACAAACACCTTGTGGGTATTATCACCGGCAAAGACCTGTTCAAAGCATTTGTGAATTCGTTCGGAGCGCGCCATAAAGGAGTGCGTCTAACATTCTCCATGGAGGAAAAACCCGGACAATTTGCAAAATTAAGCCGCGCGCTTGCGGAAAAAGACGGCAATTTGGTTGCTTTCGTATCGCAGGAAGGTGATGACCTTACAAAACGTTCAGGGACTGTCAAAATAACAGGATTAGACAAAGAGACCGTGACGCAGATTGCCATGCAATGCGGCGCGGATATTATAGATATACGTTAGCGGCAATCAGCGGAGCCTAGAGTGAGTCCCGGCTTATTGGACGGCCTATTCTAATACTCTCGCCTAGATATTCGACGCGCTGCCCTTCTATCAGAATTTGAACATCGCTTACATTTGGAAATTCTGTCGCCGTCCATACAATTTGGCGCAATTGCGCAATGTAGCCCTCCGCGCCGAAACCATTGAACATAAAGTTTTCGTTAAAATTGACAAATGCCGTGCCGGACTGAACGCGCGCGCTCAATATTCGGGAGCCTTCCGGTAATAGGGAGGTAAGCCCCTGCTGCCTTTCCGCGCGGCTTGGTCCCTGCAAAAGCTCGTTTAGCGCATCCAATAGAGGGCTGTCCGATACAGCCAAGGAACGCTTTACAGGTGATGTAAAAACAAGCCCCGTACCGTCAACTTTGACAAAGTATATGATTCTATCGCGTTTTGCAACCGGCGGCGGAGCGGGCGGAACCGGCTCTTGAGTCTTTTGTTCCTCTTTTTGAACTTCATTTTTTTGCCCGCTGCTTTCACTTGCTGGAATGTTTTTTTCAGGCTCAGATTGCACAGGAACAATTGGATCGGAACGGTAAGGCGCTGCCTCTATAATTTTATTATTTTCGACGGGTTGTTGTTCGTCATCTGATTTTTGACTTTTACCTGCGGCAATATCCGTTTCTGCCGCAGGACGGCTTAACAGGCGTTCAAAAAAATTTGTGTTTTTTAATGTTCTTTGAATAAGCGGCAGGTTGATAGCAAAAAGCAAGGCTATCACAATAAAAAAAACAAACCAAAAAAATAGACCTAATGGAACTTTTTTCCCCCGGCGGTTTTTTCTGCCGGAATTCCTTCGCTGCTGCATAGTAGGTAATTATACTCTAAAAACTGCAAATGGAAAAGCCTGCATTCTACGCCGAATTTGTATAGATTTTAGCCACCTTACCGACCGCTCACTAGTGATCAGTAAAGTGTTTTGGTTTAGTCTATGTTTTCCATAGGCTTGCCGCAACAAAGCGGGATTGGGTCTCCCTTCTTTAGCTCGACGGTTTTATTACAGGTTTTGCAATAAACTGTGCAGTCTTCTTCTACAATTTTAGGAATGTAGGTTGGTTTGTCTGCCATATATGTAGCTCCTTAAGGATGAATTTAAACCCAACTGTAAGCTAGGGTTTATATACTAAATATACCGCTATCCCATTATTAAATCAACGCGCGATTACTTGACATTTTTTTTTGTGTTTGATAGTTTTATTCATGGTTAGTGTGCCGAGCCACCTTAGCTCAGTTGGTAGAGCAAAGGACTGAAAATCCTTGTGTCTAGGGTTCAATTCCCTGAGGTGGCAGAGCTTTATCTTATTGTAGGATAATAACTTACAGAACCACCAGAAAACTGGCGTTCATTTAACTCAAAAAACTATGAGAAAACTACTATGAGAAAAAATAGTGGTCTCATAAAAGGAGTGCGATGTGCGCCAATTTTATTTACACCCTAGAGCGGGGGTTTATTACGTTCAATTCGTAGACCAAGCAACAAAAAGATGCCTTTCGGCAAGGTCTACAGGCAAAAATAACCGTGATGAGGCTATTGCTGTTGTATCTCTATGGCTTAGAGATGGGATCCCACCTCCACTGCCCAAAAAGGTCGCAAAAAGGGTAGCGCGTCCACTTACCATCGAATTAAGTACAAATCAGGTCTTAGCGGAACTAAAAAAAGCGGAATTAAGTGCTGCTGATGTTTCAAAAATTGAAAAGATACTCATGGGCAAAGAGCTTGCCTTGCGCATAATTCGTTCCAATTCTACGGAAGCTGAAACGGTTGTTGGCTTTCTTATCAGATTTTGGGACTACGAACAGTCGCCTTATGTTGAGGAAAAACACAGCCACAAGGTGAGCATCGGGCTTACACATACCAAGCACAGCCTTGAGCGTGTTAACCGCTATTGGGAACCTTATTTCAAAGGCAAACTCCTGGGAGAAATAACTCGAAAAGATATAAAGGACTTTTCTGTTGAATTGTCTAAAAACAACCAAAACCTTTCACCGCTAACCCTAAAACAGATATTACGTGTTGGTGTGACAGCATTCCGTTGGGCACACGCAAACGGTTTAATCCCCATAGACCCGACACAAGCATTGCCGGCTTATTCCAGCAAAGCGCGTAAACGCGATGTACTCTCACCGCAGGAAGCTTATGACCTATTCCAGCTTCAATGGAATAACGATGTCTACAAACTTGTGAATATGGTTGCCATGACAACAGGCTTACGCATTGGTGAGATATTGGCAATAAAAAATGAGGACATCGGTGAAGATTTCCTTTCGATCACAAAATCATATTCCATCATCGATGGCTTAAAATCTACTAAAACTGATGAAGACCGTACCGTACCGGTTATTCCGCAGATTCGTGATGCTATGAGAATCCTCGGCAGGATTAATCCTCATGGTGATGGATTCATATTTTTTGGTGAAAAATCAAACCAGCCATTTGACCAACATTGTCCACTCAAAGAGCTCAAGACAATGCTGATACAACTACGTGTCGGCAAGAGTGCAGATGCGGATGCAATTAAAGAGGCCGAAGCTTATTGGAAAAAACGAAATGTTGTCCTACATTCTTGGAGACACTTCTACGCAGCCAGAATGACTGACAAACTTGAAGCGCGCAAAGTTATGTTAGCTACAGGACACAAAACAGAGGCTGTGTTTAAGGGCTATGCGGGGCACGCATTGGAATCTGATTTGAACGATGTGGCAGTAACCACTTCAGAAGTTTTTAGCGGTATTTTGCCACTTGTTGCAATGGAGGTTATAGGTGATAACAATTTCAATTAATTCAATCAAAGGCGGAACAGGGAAATCAACCCTGTCCGTTGTTCTTCTAAATGCTTTAGTCAGTGCAGGATACAGATGTCTTGCTATTGATGCAGATGCAAGCAACAATTCGATGTCGTTTCATCTGTATGAAAATCCAGAGTTTGAAATGATTAAGCAGAAAAATATTTTTAATGTGTTTGTGGGTGGGACAATATCGGATAATGTCATTAAAATTTCGGACTGTATTGACCTCTTGCATGGCGATGTTCGTCTGAATGAGTTCCGAAGCACGGATAGTCTGAAAAGACTCAAACGTTCCTTGAAGGGACTCGCGTATGATTTTGTAATAATTGACACATCGCCGACATACGATAACATAATCGGAAACGTGCTGACTGCAAGCGATATTTTATTGATTCCGGTTTTGCAGGATATGTTCAGTTATCAGGCACTGCGATATCAATTCGACAAACTTGCTGATTTGGAATTGAATGAACTCGATACACACATTATTTTCAATCAGTTTGAAAAGCCTCGAACTGACAATCAAGACGCATACAGAAATCAAATCACAAATATTGTTCTAAACGATGATATGTTTAAAAACTTCATCAATCCTAATCGCATATCACGAAGCAGTGTGTTCCGTAAATATATTAATAAACAACATTATCAAATTGATTATAAAGCTGAAACAGAAAAATATTATGAGGAAATAAAAAACCTTATCAACAGCATTTTAGGAATTTCTATTAAGGAGGCAATATAATGGCAGCATTAGGAAAATTGAAAAAGATTAGTTCACACATAGGCACTAAAGATAGTATGGGTGTTGCTGTTACAATAAAAGATATTCCTGTCGGTGATATTCAGATAAAAGAAAATGTGCGTACCAAATATACCTGTATTGATGAATTAAAAGACAGCATCCGACAATATGGACTCTTACAGCCTATTACAGTTTATCGCGATACCAATGACGAGTTGTCTTATATTGTGAAGACAGGACATCGGCGGTTTATGGCATATAAGAAACTTGCAAAAGAATATCCAGATCGCTTCCATAGCATACGATGCATTATTTCTAGTGATAATGATATTGCGATTGTTCAACTCATTGAGAATGTACAGCGTGAAATTTTAAGCGATTTTGATATATTCAATGCATTATCAGCTTTACGTGCACAGAAATTTACTCATAAACAAATAGCTGAAATTATGGGGAAAAGTCTTCAGTATATTGATAATCTGTTTACTGGAATCAATGAGATTCAGAATAGCGAAAAACTTCTGGAGCATATAACTACCGCCGGCGGTAGTATAAGAGACATTGTCGAAACCAAAGGCATACCTGACGATAAGCGCGATGAACTTCTGCAACAGCGTAAGAATGGGACAATTTCCCGACAAGATTTACGCAAAACAGTAAAGAAAGTGAAAGCGCCTAAGTCGAAATCAAATAAAGTAAAGGTTGAAATGGAAGTGATTGAACAAAGATGTGAAATAGTTTTGACATTGTCTCACATAAAAGCATCTGGCGAAGACTTTGATGCTTTTGTAGAAAGTGTCATGCGTTTTTTCAATGATAGTGGTAAATGTGAGTGTATATCAAAACCAGCGGTATTATTGTAATTTCAAGAAATCACAATTTTGTGAAAATTTGCTGTTAAAAATCAGTGATAATGTCCCCTTAATAAATCAATAGAAATGTCCCCCTCTGGTAAGATTAGATGGGAGGCAAAGATGGCTGGCAGAATAGCGATGGGACAGAAAGATTTATTGAGGAGCA
>BNVA01000115.1 GCA_025997755.1 Spirochaetia bacterium
AACCTTTCTAAAACATCCTACTTTCTCCAAAGCTTTTCTTGCTTCTGTTCCATTACCAACACCTTTATAATTTTCAAGAGTGGTTCCTTTATAACCCAAAAACTTGTTTGGAGCAAACATATTTTCAGTTGGAAAATAATACCAATAAGAAAAAGAGCTAAAACGGTCAAAGGCAAAGTTTTGTTTATTCTTCGTTATTTTTTTATATTGACGTAAATTTTCAAGTATTTCAGATATTGTCCTAACTTTTTGCGGGTTCATATTTTTTACCTCCTATGAATTTTTAATAACAAAACATACTAACCACTGCGGAGTTTTACATTTCCTAAAACCAGCCGCCAAATTACCTATGGATAGATGCAGTATTCTGAAGAATAACCACCACCAGCCACAAACTTACCATCGCCATAGACAATGCAACTATTATTTTTCCCTACCATACCGTCAGTCCAATCTATACCGTTACTTGAATATGCTTTGTATGAATAAACTCCCACCGCTACAAATTTACCACTTCCATAGACAATGTCATTGATGGTTGAGCCGAATGTAGTTGTCCCTTCTCCACGTCCAGCCGGTATTAAAGTCCAATCTATGCCGTCGTTTGAGTATGCCATTTTGCCGGTATCGCCGACCGATACAAACTTGGCATTACTGCCTTCGCTGCCGTAGGTAATGCCATTGATGGTAGTAGTACCAAAATTGCTTCTGTCCGCTCCTGTTCCCGCCGGTATTAAAGTCCAATCTATACCGTCGTTTGAATATGCTATTTTGCCGGCATCACCAACCGCAACAAACTTGGCATTGCCGCCTTTGCCGCCGTAGGTAATGCCATTAATTCCGGTGCTGTCAAAGTTGGTTGTACCCGCTCCTGTTCCCGCCGGTATTAAAGTCCAATCTATGCCGTCGTTTGAGTATGCCATTTTGCCGGCATCGCCAACCGCCACAAACTTTGCATCGCCGCCTTCGCCGCCGTAGGTAATGCCATTAATTCCGGTTCTGTTAAAGTTAGTTGTACCCGCTCCCGTTCCATCCGGTATTAAAGTCCAATCTATGCCGTCGTTTGAGTATGCCATTTTACCGACGATTGGGTAACTGCCCTTGCCCTCATTGCCGACCGCCACAAACTTTGCATTGCCGCCTTCGCCGCCGTAGACTATACTTTTGGCATCAATTAGGGCATCTCCTGTTTCCAGCGGTACTGTTGTCCAATCTATGCCGTTACGTGAGTATGCTTTCAAGTCCCTTCGAAGCATCACAAACCTGGCATTGCTGCCTTTTCCGCCGTAGGCAATACCTTCAAAATATCCTAAGTCGGCAGATGTAATTTCTGTCCACCATAGCGTATCATCTTCGACAGTTGCAGCCCCTTTATTGAATTGAATACCATAGAATTTCTTTGAACATCGAGAAAGAATATAATCAGCAGTAGAATCAGTATCACTAAACTCAATTTTTATATCATATATACCATTAGGGGTAAGTTTACTATTCGCCCTTGCGGTAGGAGTAGGATGAGCCGCAACCGAATTACCTTCGATCTTTACATATTCCCCACTCGGTGTACTGCCAATAATACCACTGGTGTTAGGCTTATAGACACTAACGTGTAAGAATTTACCTGCTTTCCCCGGCAACCCTGTAACTGTAACGGTTAGTTCTGAAACCCCGCTATTATTACCGTCTTGGCTGCTTTTATTCAGGTCTTCGCATCCGGCAGCAAGCAGCCCGTACACCAGCAAAATACTGAATAGTTTTAACTTTTTCATTCTAAAACCTGCCTTAAAGTAATTTTGTTTACAGAAAAAAGTAACGAGAAAAAATTGATTATTTTTGTGTAAGCTGTTGGTTTACTTAGATATTTTGCACAGTTTGCGGGGGGGGGGGGTGTGAAATTTCATCGTGCAAAAACACGACTAGCTGCATTAAATGGGTGTTCGTCAGCATAGCTCCTCCGTTCACTTATAAACATAACACATTATTTAAAAAAAGCAAATCCCTGTCGGCAGATGGGGGTAGCGTAGAAGCCCGCAGACGCGAAGCGTCGAGGACTTCGCAGCGAGGGGGGAGACTTACCCCCTTATAAATCACACATTAAGAAGCTGTGCCGCGTTGCTGCCTAGCAATAGTTTTTTTTCTTCTTCGCTTATACCGCTTTTGTCTATTTCGCTAAGATAACGGGCAATGGGAAGGAGCGGGTAATCGCTGCCGAAAAGTATTTTTTGCTGCAGTCCCAAGAGGCAGGCTGTTTTGTATACGCGGCTTTCGTATAACAAAGGCGAGGCGGCGCAGTCGTAGTAGACATTTGCAAACTTTTCTTTTAATTCTTTCATCATCTCGAAAAGGAAAATGCCGCCGCCCCAGTGAGCCAGAATGATTTTGAGTGTTGGGTTGTTTTCCACAAATTGTTCAAGCTGCCTGAGCGTTGTGTTTGTTTTGCCCGGGTAGTAGTGTCCTACAGGTTCGTTTGCGTGTACCAGCACGGGAATATTCCGCTCCAGCGCGGCGGCTGTCCACGCCGAGGTTTCCTTTTTGTCTTCAATTTTTATACCTTGCCCTGTGGGGAATAATTCGCCGATACCACGTAAACCGGCATCATAACACCGTGCAATCTCTTTTTCCGCCTCTTTTACGCCGGGCGGCATCGCAATAAAACCGGTAAGTTTTTGCGGAAACTCTTTTACTTTTTCTATAACATAATCGTTGACAAAACGGCAAAGCCCGCCGTCCTTAAACGAAAATCCAAACACAACGGCTCTGTCAAAACCGGCGCTTTCAAGCTCTAAAACCACTTCCTCGGCGGCTGCGAATTTATTTTTAGGGCTTGACGAGATTAAGGCAAGGTAAGGCTCCCTTGCCGTATATTTTTCAAGGTTGTTGATTATTTCAGGCGGGGTTACATGAACGTGTATGTCGATTTTGCTCATGCGGGAATTCTACCAGGTTGTTATTTTTTTAATCAACGATGGGCGTGTTATTTCTGCCGATTAAACGGTTATTGTAACGCATAAGTCCCGAAGGTACTAAAATTGACGGATTAAGAGCCGCACTGTTCTACAGTAATTCCAAATTTGTGTCCACTCCGAAAAGTCTCGCTTCGCGTTAACAAAATGAATTCCCAAAATACTGTAAACAGTGTATACTATATATAAGATGTTGGAGGCATTTAATGGCTAAAGAATGGGCGCCATCAAATAAAAACTCTTGGAAGAAGCCCAGAAAAATGTTATGTTATCTGATTGGTATGGTGAAGATAAAAACAGATTTCCGTTAAGATCAATTTATTTCTTAGATGTTGATATGTAGAAGATTATTGGTTATCATCAGAAATTAAGGAAAAGAAAATTATGCAAGCAATAAAAGCGTATTATGAAGGAAGGGCATCAACAAGCGTAATAGCATTGTATGATGGTCAGGTATTTATTCCAGAAGTACCAGTTAGTCTTGAAAAAAACAGACGTGTAACTTTGTCTTATTATGACGAATGTGAAAAAATTGTAACACCATGCAGACTTACAGCAGCTCAAAAAGCAGAACAGGATAAACGAGATTTAGAATTAATCAATCGTAATGCCGACAAACTCAATGAAGAAGCTTTGGACGTTTTGCAGTATCAGGTTGATTTCTTTTGAAACGCGGTGAATTATATCGTGTCTATAAAGGCGCAAAGCAAGATCCAAAAAGTTATCGTGTTTATGTTATTGTTAGCAGACAAACACTAATTGATGCTAATTTCTCAACTGTAATTTGTGCACCTGTGTATACAAGTTATGATGGAATTGCAACTCAAGTTTATGTGGGTTCTGATGATGGGTTGAAACATGATTGTTCCATACATTGTGACGAGCTTATAAGTTTACCCAAAAAATTGTTGACCGATTATGTAGGAAAACTTAAAGACGAGAAATTAGAAGCATTAAAAGGCAGTTTGCTCGCGGCATTAGAGCTTCAAGAAATTGAAAATTAAAAATAGGTCGGTCGGGCTACACAAGCGGCATCCAATAGACGACATAACTTACCTTCCTTATTTCAAAACTATACCACAGGCGCACTGTCATAGAATGTCAGTGTGAAAATTACGAGAAGTTTTTATGATTTTTAGTCTATGGCTATATGCACACGGTAAAAGCCGCACTGCCCGCCTCTTTTGCCGCTCGAAGGATAACGGGCGGCATATAAAAGGCAATATTTTGATGGGGGTGCTATTCGAGTATCAACAAGGTTTTGGGATCGAGTTTTAGAGTTCCGCTGTCGGGATTATAAGTGTCGTGATCCTTAGCTACAATTAGCTCCGTCCAGCCCGGTTTAGGCTCAAGCGCTATTATAACATCCGCAATGTCCTCAAAGTTTTTCAAAATTGAAGGAATATGCCGCTTGTCAAAATCTTCCTGCTTGGCAACGGAACAGCTATACCATATTGAAATCCCCAAACCTTTTGCGAATTCCTTTAAGGTAATTATACGCTCCCGCTTAGCTATCGAAAAATCAAAACCGTCTATGATGATGGCATCGGTCTTGTACCCGCCGTCAATGATAATAGCCTTCAAGCTGCTGCGTATAACATCGCTGTTGACGCCTTCCTGATTAAAATTCATTAAAATTCTGTTTTTAACCAATTCGTCTTTTATATCTTCTTCATTTTCAAGATTCTTTTTTTGCGTAAATTCATCAAATATATTTTCGTACCAGCTTAAAACATAGTCCGTATGCTGATTAAACGATATATGAATGATTTTTTTCCCCTGCAGGAGTTTGTCCATAGCTATTTGAACAATGACAGAGGTTTTTCCTATACCCTTTTGAGATGTAATAATGCCTATTTCACCCGCCGAAAGCGAGCCGCCTATTTTTTTTTCAAAAACCCGCACAGGGCTGCGTTTAATAAGATCATCTTTTACCATGTAAACTCCTTCCTCAAAAATATAACACAGCGGCGCTGGACGGTCTACCCTACAGCTTGTCGATCAGCATCGAACACTTTCCCGATGGGATTGGCAGGGTCTTTTTCTTCTTTCCCAAAATATTTATCGTAAAATAATAGAGCTTTTCGCTTTCCATGTGTATTTCCCAGCCGCGCCCCGACTTGTTCGATAGTATAGTTATCATATTCTTTTTAAGCGAAAGGTTCTCAACGCCCATAATCTCTAAATTCGGTATGATCCAGTCCACTGTTTTTCGCGGCAGGGAGATCAAAAGACCGACTATATTCTCCATAACAAGGCAAATCGTGGACAAAGCGTCAAAGGTCAAAAAATTAGGACGCGGGAAGCCGCTCATGCTTTCCGGCGGATTGGGCGGCGCTTCGGACGGACCTTCTTTGAGCGGGAGGTAAGCCTCCCATAAATTACCTTTTTGATGACTTCCATCGGGATTCATCGAATCAAGTATAAAGTAAAGATGACGGATAGCGCACTCCCGTGCCAAATCCCAGCGTTGATAGCGTTCCAGCCCCTTTATCACCATAAAGTTGAGGTGAGGGAAAACTGAGCCTCTGTAACCGTGTCCCTGCTCCGAAAATGCCTTTTCACAGCAGGCGACGGACGGAAAAGGGTGCGGGGTACCAAAAAACTCAGGGTTTTGCAGTTTTGTTATGATCTTATCCGCTTTATCATCGTTTGGTATTTCCGCAAGCAGTGTCCAATAGCAGGCTATGGTTTTTACAGGAATCTGCTTTTCTTTTTTATCAAGATCGTAGTAAAAACCGCTTTCCGCATCCCACATAAGCCGGTTTATTCTGGTTTTAAGCGAAAAATACTGCTTTTTGTACCGGAAACTGGACTCCTTGTCGTTCAAAATCTCGGCAAGCGCGGACAAGTATAGCGAATTTATCGCCATCATACAGTTAAAATCCACAAGATAGGCGGCATTTTCCCTGGGAGCGTTGAGCATACCGGTAGAGGCAAGCGGCGCCGCGTAGAGTCCGTTTTCCCTTTTAAATACCGAATCTATCCAAGCGGTGTACTTATCCAAAACCGGTAAAATTTCTTTGATGCGTTTTTTATTCGCCGTCTTGTGGTAAAGGTTGAATTC
>BNVA01000116.1 GCA_025997755.1 Spirochaetia bacterium
AGAAAATCTTCGTCAACAGTTGTCCCGGGTGTGATAACCTCCACAACCTCCCGCTCAATAAGCGTTTTCCCTTTTTCCGGTTCCGAAAGCTGTTCGCATATAGCAATTTTTTTACCTGCCTTTAATAAACGGGCAATGTAGGAGCGCGCGGCATGGTATGGCACCCCGCACATGGGCAGTCCGTTGCGGCTTGTAAGAGTAAGGTTTAGCAAGGCGGATACTTCAACAGCATCACCGGCAAACATTTCGTAAAAATCACCCAGCCTAAAAAAAAGCACCTCTCCTGAGTGTTCTCTCTTTATACGTTTATACTGGGTAAGCATAGGCGAATCGCTTTGAGGCATGTTCATAAATGTTTCCCGAACGATGCTTTAAATGGCGAATCGTTTATCAATTTAAATTTGTTCTTGTTGAATGTTAATATATTGTCATCACGCATACGGCATAATTCTGCGGATAACGCGCTTCTTTCTACCGATAAATAGTCGGCTAATTCTTGCCTGTTAAATGGAATTTCAAATTCATCACTTTTTTTATTTTGTGCATACGATGATAAATACGATAATATTTTTTCGCGGGTAGTGCGCTGGGTTATAAAATCCATCTTTTGCATAAGGGAAAAAGTCTTTTGGGCAAGATTCTTTAGCATATTACGAATTAACAATGTATGAAACTTGCAGGCAGATGAACAAGTTGTAATAATCTTTTTATAATCAATTAAAATAATTTCTGACTGCATAACTGCCGTAACGCTTATGGGTATTTTTTCAGTTACGCTAAAAGAAAATACCTCGCCGAATAATTCACCGGGTTCAATGCTGGAAACTATAGAATGGTTGCCCCAAAAATCATCGGCAACTATGTGGAGACGGCCGGATAATAAAATGCCTACTGCCCCCACTTTATCGCCCGCGTTAAAAATAAAACTTCCTTTTTCAGCTTTTCGTTTCCGTGCGGAAAGGCAGTTTAAAAGAGCTTCCAAATCTTTTTCGGCAATGGATTCAAACAGGGCACATTTTCTTAAAACCGGCGAAAAATAAGTCAAAACAACCTCGTTTACGTACAATCCGTTGTAAAAACAACAGACCTTAAATTAGTCTAATGGTAATGTTTAATAATATCAAGGAGCTATTTTATGAAAAGAAAAATTGTTAAAATTGACAGTCTAAAATGTAATGGCTGCGGATTATGCGCCGAAGCCTGCCATGAGGGGGCAATCCGCATAACAAACGGCAAGGCTTATCTTGTTAAAGATGATTACTGCGACGGATTAGGCAACTGCCTGCCCGTATGCCCCGCAGACGCAATATCTTTTGAAGAACGCGAAGCCGCGCCTTTTAACGAAAAAGCGGCGATTCAACATAAACAGACCGGTGATAACGGCGTCCTTACTCAAACAGCGTCCTTAGTAAACTGGCCTATACAAATTAGACTTATTGCACCTAACGCCGCTTGTTTTGATAATGCACACCTTTTAATATCTTCCGACTGCTGCGCCTACGCCTACAGAAATTTTCATAACGAGTTTATACATTCGCATACTGCAAACGGACAGCAATCGAAACAGGATAAAATTGTGTTAATAGGCTGCCCAAAACTGGATGACGACGACTACAGCATAAAATTAACAAATATATTAAAAGAAAATAATATTTTATCCGTAACTGTTGCAAGAATGGAAGTGCCTTGCTGCGGCGGTATTGAATCTGCGGTAAAATCCGCAGTTAAAGCGCTTGATAAAGTACTGCCCTGCACAATCATAACATTTTCTATTGATGGTAAAATTCTTACGGAGGTTGACTTATGACATACCATTGTCCCGGTTCCGATAATATTAGAACCCCCACACTAAAAACTAAAACTTGCCCCGTATGCGGCAATGATATTGATTTGTTTTCGATTGATATGCAGGGTGTCTGCGACAAATGCGGATTCGTTGCCTTTAATGACACTAAGAGCTGCCTAAAATGGTGTAAATTTGCCCGCGAATGTGTAGGCGATGAAATGTATGATCGTTTTTTAGCTATGGAGCAGATGCAAACCCCTTAGCCCGTCAAGATTGTCAATTCTTAGGCACAGCGTAACCTTATAATTAAAATACCGACATATTTTTGACACAATTATATTTTAAATTGTAAGTCAGAGGGAGCAAGCTGTTATGAAAACAGAAACTTTAAAAATTGGCGGTATGACGTGTATTAACTGTCAAAACCGTATTGAAAAGAAACTGAACGCTGCGGCGGGTATTGAAAACGCGGCGGTGAGTTTTTCCAAAGGAACAGCGGCTGTAACCTACGATGATGAAAAACTCAGTCTAAAAGAGATCATTACGCTAATTGAAAGTTTGGATTACAAAGTGATAAACGGCGGACAGAAAGATCCCGCCATGCAGCCAATCGGGTATTTGTTGATTATAATTGCCCTGTATGTGATTCTGCGGCAATTTACAGGCAGCCCGCTTTCTACCGCTTTCCCGCTCGCCAGTGCGGGCATGAGCTACGGTATGATCTTTGTGATAGGACTTATTACATCGGTGCATTGTATCGCCATGTGCGGTGGGATAAATCTGTCGCAGTGTTTACAAACTTCCCTTATTCCTCCCATTTTGTACAACGGCGGGCGCGTTATTTCTTACACGGTAACGGGCGTGATCGTCGGAGCGTTGGGACAGGTTATTTCCGTAACAGGCGCTATGCAGGGTGTGGTGCAGATTGCCGCCGGTGTGTTTATGGTGATCATGGGTATCAATATGCTTGGCATTTTTCCCGGGCTGCGGCGCATAACGCCCAGACTGCCGCGTATCCTACAAAAAAAAGTTGATGCCAGCGAACACCAATCGAAAAGTCCGTTCGTTGTCGGTTTGTTAAACGGACTTATGCCATGCGGGCCGTTACAGGCTATGCAGCTCTACGCGCTTTCTACAGGCAGCCCGATAGCAGGCGGTGTTTCGATGTTTCTTTTTAGCATAGGAACGGTGCCGTTAATGTTCGGCATAGGCGCGTTAAGTTCTCTGTTGAGCAAAAAATTTACGGCACATGTGATGAAAGCAGGCGCGATAATGGTTGCGGTTTTGGGACTAACGATGTTTACCAACGGCTATAGTTTAAGCGGCTTGCCGTCTGTTAGTAATACGGTAACAAATAATAATAATAATTCGGTTGTTGAAAACGGTGTACAGATTGTCAACTCAACGTTAAACGGGGGACGCTATCCTGCTATCACGGTGCGGCAGGGCATACCGGTAAAATGGACAATTAACGCGCCGCAGGGCAGCATTAACGGCTGTAACAACAGCATGATTATCCGTGAATACGGTATTAAGCATACATTCAAAACAGGGGAAAACATAATTGAATTTACGCCTGAGCGGACAGGTAAATTTTCTTACTCCTGCTGGATGGGTATGATACGGAGTTCTATCACGGTACTTGCTCAAGGAGAGGAGCTTACTCCCGCAGTTGATGAAACATCGCCCAAACCGGCGGGCGTACAGATACCGGCAGAAACTGTTGCGTTAGGCGCAATGGCAGAGGGCATACAAACTGTTACGCTTAATTTAACCGACAACGGCTTTGAACCTGCAATAGCCGTCCTACAAAAAAATACTAGGACAAAATGGATTATCAATAATAATTCGCTTGATGCCGGCAATTCCGCTCTGGTCTTTCCAATCTATTATACGCAGTTAAATATTGATAATGGAGAAAATGTTATAGGTTTAGTGCCCACAGACGATTTTGAGTTTTCCACGATTGATAATATATATTACGGTTTTGTAAAAGTTGTTGACGATATACAAAAGGTTGATACGAAAACTATCGAGACGATAAAAAATGAAGCCGCCGCCCATGAAACTTTGATTTACCCGGACTCTTATTTTGAGCAAGGCTCAGGCGGCGGGGGTTGTTGCAGGTAAACCCTTGTGTCCCTTCGTGGTAAAAATTCCCAATTATCGCATTTCGCCATTACGCCAATGAGCGTTATCATCACTTGCGTTTACCGTGAATGTAACTTTCCGGCTATTTACATTATTTACTCATATATCTAAAATAAGCGTAGATAATTGGTGATTATTATGAATAAATGGATTGCTCCTTCGGGCAGCGGCCTGAAGGAGGCATTGTGATTACAATTAGAACGCAAAGCGGAAATGGTATAGTTGAGACCTTGGAGCCCAGCACGGGATGCTGGATTGACGCGCAGGATGTTACAACAGAGGATTTACACCGGCTTGAGCATGAATTCGGTATTCAGCCCGAGCTTTTGGCCGATATAATGGACGCCGACGAACAGGCGCGCATTGAGCATGAAGACGATTATATAGCGATAATAGTGCGTCTGCCGGTCTGGGATAACTCAAGCGAAATTTCATATTTTACGGTGCCTCTTGGCATTATTCTTTTTAAGGAAAAAATTATTACGGTATGCCAGCGTTCAAGCGATGCGGTTTTGGATATTGCACATAATAAGGTACGGGGTCTTGTTATGCGTAATCAAAGCGCTTTTGTCTTGAACATTTTAAGCCGTGCCGCATTCACATTTTTGCGTTCGTTAAAAGAAGTTAATAAGATGGCGAATAATATTGAGCTGGCTTTACAGAAATCGGTGCGTAACAATGAATTGATAAAACTCTTGTCGTTACAAAAGTCCCTTGTTTATTTTACTACAAGCCTTAAATCTAACGAGTTGATACTTGAGAAAATGCATAAAATACCGTTTTTACGCTTTAGAGAAGAAGAACAAGACCTGCTTGAAGATGTAATCACGGAAAATATCCAGGCAATGGAAATGGCGAATATTTATTCGTCAATTTTGACAGGCACTATGGATGCCTTTGCAAGTGTTATTTCAAACAATCTCAATATTGTTATGAAGCGTCTTGCGATTGTAAACATTGTGCTTATGATTCCTACATTGCTATACAGTTTTTACGGCATGAACGTGGATTTACCTTTGCAAAGCAATCCGCTATCGGCGCTGTTCATAATCATATTTAGTTTGGTGGCTTCGTTTATCGGCGTGGCGCTGCTTAATATGGATACATCAAGAAAACAACGATCGCACCGAAAACGTAAATAGATAGCCGTACTAATTATGTTTGAATTGCAGTGTAACGCCGCTTCCATCGGCTTTTGCAGACTTCAATAAAAGAGTATCCCCATCCTGCAGCCATGAATTTATTTTCTCCAGAAAGGCATAGTACTCATGTTCTTTTAGGGCGTTAGGCTCTGTAAGCGCCATTTTCATTGTGGCTGCCGCAACGCCTATATTTAGCTTTTGTCCGGCTAAAATCTCGTACGGGGCGATAAAGTTATTGGCAACTCCCAAACCGCTTGCACGCTCACCAAAGGTAAGTGTGAAGCACACGCCAAATTTGGAAGCATCCTCTTTTGCCTTGTCAAAGATCACGCTGCCCGCAGCATCGGTTATTTTATCAAGCTGCCATGTAATGCCTTTTACAATATTAAAATCCGCATCGGCTTTAGGCGCTGCTGCTGCCGCAGCTTGCCTTGTTGCACAAGATAAAAATGTAAACCCCAAAAAAACCGTAAGACTAAGAATAAAAAATTTAGTTTTCATAATGTTAATATACTATGAATAAGTTGATTTTGCAAAGAAAAAAATGACCGGTAATTCTTATTTTAAAAATTGCGGTGCAAAACGGAAAATTCACCTATGTATTAAAGATCACGACCAGTTATGCCGATAGAAGATTGGAGTGATGAAGATTAAAATGAAAAACCGGCTTTGCAACAATAGCTTTGGCCTCATCTTTTTTGCGGGCGTCCTGTTTGGCGCTCTCGCGCTTAGCTGCCGTATAGCTCCACCCCCCCCCCCCCCCCCCCCCCCGCTTTTTAATGAAAAATAAACCTTTTATCGTTTTAACATTTAAACTCATTTAAAAAATACTTAACAAAAACACAAAAAAACTAAAAAAATCATATTTTTAATATCAACACACAGAAAATCCAAAATAATAAA
>BNVA01000117.1 GCA_025997755.1 Spirochaetia bacterium
TACGGTAAGATGCGTTAAACGAAAGTGTAAGCCGTTCTACCGGAGTAAAATCCAAACCCAATTCCACATCTAGTCCTATGCCGCCTGCGGTTTCTTCCTTAAATTCAAGGCCCATGCCCCACAAATTACCGTTTGTGGTTGGTATAGGTCTGCGTAAGTGATTATCCCTGTCATTACACCAATTGAAAGGACTTATAAACGTACCTGCTCTTAGCACTAATGAATTGTTGATTTTAAAACCGGCGTTAAGACCCAAAAAAAGCATAACCCAATCCTGCTCGTACATAATGCCGGGTCCATAAAGCGGAACATTAATAGAGTTACCTCCGGAAACTTCAAATTTTCCGTTATATGCAAGAAATTTATAACCCATGTAGGAAAACTTTATGCCGGGGCTTAATAGCCATCTTGATTTTATAGGGATAGATACGCCTGCCGCCGCATCTATGATTATGGCGCTTTTGGTTTCATTTGTATGCGAGGAAAGCGAAGCTAATTGACTGGAAGGCGCCGCTCCGGTTGCAACATCATACCAATCCCTGTCTTCCATTTTTCCGGTTTCACCGGGTATACCGAATTTAAAATTCCCTGTCGCATAAAATCCTAGTTTTTCCCAAGGGTCCCGTAAAGAAAAATCAAACCCGGCTTTGTAATAAAAAACCGGCATCAAATCCCAGAGAAGCTGGCTAAGTTTGTCGGTTGATCCTTTCTTCGCATAAACAATCTCTTCACTCTGTCCTATTAACAAACCCACGCCATTATCAATAGAAAAAGTATAGTCACCTAGTATTCCTGTATTACGGGAAGCTGGGGGGGGAAGGCACCATATCGGGCAAAGGTTCAACTTCTTCGGTGATATTTAAATCTTGGGTCTGTGCAGTGTTTACCGTGAACGTCAATAAAATGATGGCAACAAGAAAGATTTTACGGCTTTGTAACATAGGTGGGGGGGGGGGGGTGGTACTTTTGTGAATTTGCATGGGCTTATTATATAACGAATTATGTGATAGGGTAAACCTAATGTTCAATAGGTTCTGGACGGTTTACAGTATAGTATCGCGCTTGCCCGTTCTGCATAAATTTAAATTCGACTGTTCAAGAATGGATTTTTACCTGCCTGTAATCGGCTTATTTTCAAGCGTACTTTTTACTTTGATATTTTTTTTATTCCGGTTTTTAACAGGCAGTGTTTTTGCGGCATTGTTTGCTGCTTTTGTTTTTCAATATTTGGCGTTTAATCTATTTCATCTCGACGGACTTTGCGACACCGCCGATGCATTTTTGGGCTGCGCAAGCGGCGAAAAAACTTATTCAATTTTAAAAGATTCGCGTATCGGAACTTACGGATTATTTGCCGGCATAACCAGTATTTTAAGCAAAATAATTTTTTTGGACGCATTATGCGGCGCAGGGCAGCCATTTTTTTTCGCCGCCGCCTTTGCATACCCTGTAAGCGGACGTTTTGCCTCGGCGCTAATTCCGTGTTTTACAAAACCGGCTAAACCGGACGGCTTGGGGCGTCTTGTAAAAGATTCAAAAACCGGCATGAGCATAGCAGGAGCGTTATGCGCTCTTTTTTTGTGGCTGGCGCTTTGGCTTTTAGGAAAAGCGGTTTTCAATTATTTTTTATTCTTTAGTTTTAATTTTGATTTTTTATGCGGAATGGCGTATGATGTAATATTTTATTTTGCACTGCCGTTTATTTCCGCTTTTGCCTGTGCGTTGTTTTTTTCTCGTCTTTATAAAAAACGAATAGGCGGCTATACAGGCGATGCTCTGGGAGCGTCTATCGAGACGGCGGAAATATTACATTTGTTTTTACTTTTGATAATTTACAATTTTAAGATGGTGATTTGATATAAGCATGAAAACCTTTTATATTTATGTTTTGCCTGTTCTAATATCCTGTTCGCTGCTGCTGGGAGTTTCGGCGCTTTTTTCGGGCTGCTGGACGCTTAAACAGGGCGGAATAATGATAGGTTATCTGCACAGAGCCGTTCCCCTTGAAAAGCTGTTAGATGAAACTAAAGGATCGGAAGATGATATTCGTTTTGTAGAGCGGGTGCGTGATATACGGCGTTTTGCGATAGAGGAGCTTGGTTTAAAAGATACAAAGAATTATACAAAGTATGTTAATCTTGAACAGGATTATCTTGCTGCAATCGTTTCTGCATCGGCAAAAGATAGTTTTAAACGTTATCAATGGCATTTTCCAATAGTGGGGTCGGTTCCATACAAGGGTTTCTTTATTACGGATGATGCAAAAGCTGAGGCGGAAAAACTAAAAAAGAAAGATCTTGATGTATGGATTAGACCGGTAGACGCTTTTAGTACGCTTGGATATTTTTCCGATCCTCTGTATTCGTATATGAAAAAGTATCCGGTGTACGATCTTGCCGATATGCTGATCCATGAATTATTTCATGCAACTGTTTTTATAAAGAGCGATATGGATTTTAACGAAAGCCTTGCCGAATTTGTAGGCGGCGAGGGGGCGCGTTTGTATATTATTAAAACATTCGGCGAAGATTCCCATGAGCTGATTGATATATCGAATAGAAAAGACGACAAGGGAACTTTTGTAGCTTTCATTCAAGATGTTATTGCACAGCTTCAAATTGTTTATTCAAGCGAAGCATCCAAAGAGGAAAAACTTTTACAAAAAGAAGCTATTATAAGCGCGTCGCAGCAAAGATTTGAAGCCGGATACGATACCATGTTTAAGGGCAAAAATTACAAAGGATTTTCGCAGATGAAAATTAACAACGCATATCTGGAATTATACCGCCTATACTATGACGGCGGGGATAAATTCCAAACGTTATACGAAGAAAACGGACAAGACCTTCCGCTCTTATATCAGCCTCCACAACTGCGTCTTCGTCGATTAAAAGAACGCCGTGCGCGTCAATCTCACCCGTAAGTCTGCCGCGTACAAAAAACGACTTTTCAAAATTGAGCGTGCCCGTAAAATCAATATCCGGCGAAAGAATTGTGTCAAAATCCTCGTCTACAAGCATATCGTTGTGAACATCAGTCATGCTTCCAGTTTACCTTTTTGACCGGTTGTTGTAAAGTGCTTTCATTGACGCGATAAAACGCGGAAGGTCTTGTCCGTTTTCTTCGTATAACGTTTGGAATTTATCCCCGCCGTCATAGTATAGGCGGTATAATTCCAGATATGCGTTGTTAATTTTCATCTGCGAAAATCCTTTGTAATTTTTGCCCTTAAACATGGTATCGTATCCGGCTTCAAATCTTTGCTGCGACGCGCTTATAATAGCTTCTTTTTGTAAAAGTTTTTCCTCTTTGGATGCTTCGCTTGAATAAACAATTTGAAGCTGTGCAATAACATCTTGAATGAAAGCTACAAAAGTTCCCTTGTCGTCTTTTCTATTCGATATATCAATCAGCTCATGGGAATCTTCGCCGAATGTTTTAATAATATACAAACGCGCCCCCTCGCCGCCTACAAATTCGGCAAGGCTTTCGTTAAAATCCATATCGCTCTTTATAAAAACAGTTGCATGAAATAATTCATGGATCAGCATATCGGCAAGATCGTACACCGGATACTTTTTCATATACGAATACAGAGGATCGGAAAAATATCCAAGCGTACTAAAAGCGTCTACCGGTCTAATCCATACATCAAGATCTTTCTTTTTTAGTTTTTCCGCCTCAGCTTTTGCATCATCCGTAATAAAGAAACCCTTGTATGGAACCGACCCCACTATTGGAAAATGCCATTGATAACGTTTAAAACTATCTTTTGCCGATGCAGAAACGATTGCAGCAAGATAATCCTGTTCAAGATTAACATACTTTGTATAATTCTTTGTATCTTTTAAACCAAGCTCCTCTATCGCAAAACGCCGTATATCACGCACCCGCTCTACAAAACGAATATCATCTTCCGATCCTTTAGTTTCATCTAACAGCTTTTCAAGGGGAACGGCTCTGTGCAGATAACCTATCATTATTCCGCCCTGTTTAAGCGTCCAGCAGCCCGAAAAAAGCGCCGAAACTCCCAGCAGCAGCGAACAGGATATTAGAACAGGCAAAACATAAATATAAAAGGTTTTCATGCTTATATCAAATCACCATCTTAAAATTGTAAATTATCAAAAGTAAAAACAAATGTAATATTTCCGCCGTCTCGATAGACGCTCCCAGAGCATCGCCTGTATAGCCGCCTATTCGTTTTTTATAAAGACGAGAAAAAAACAACGCACAGGCAAAAGCGGAAATAAACGGCAGTGCAAAATAAAATATTACATCATACGCCATTCCGCATAAAAAATCAAAATTAAAACTAAAGAATAAAAAATAATTGAAAACCGCTTTTCCTAAAAGCCAAAGCGCCAGCCACAAAAAAAGAGCGCATAACGCTCCTGCTATGCTCATGCCGGTTTTTGAATCTTTTACAAGACGCCCCAAGCCGTCCGGTTTAGCCGGTTTTGTAAAACACGGAATTAGCGCCGAGGCAAAACGTCCGCTTACAGGGTATGCAAAGGCGGCGGCGAAAAAAAATGGCTGCCCTGCGCCGCATAATGCGTCCAAAAAAATTATTTTGCTTAAAATACTGGTTATGCCGGCAAATAATCCGTAAGTTCCGATACGCGAATCTTTTAAAATTGAATAAGTTTTTTCGCCGCTTGCGCAGCCCAAAAATGCATCGGCGGTGTCGCAAAGTCCGTCGAGATGAAATAGATTAAACGCCAAATATTGAAAAACAAAAGCAGCAAACAATGCCGCAAAAACACTGCCTGTTAAAAACCGGAATAAAAAAAATATCAAAGTAAAAAGTACGCTTGAAAATAAGCCGATTACAGGCAGGTAAAAATCCATTCTTGAACAGTCGAATTTAAATTTATGCAGAACGGGCAAGCGCGATACTATACTGTAAACCGTCCAGAACCTATTGAACATTAGGTTTACCCTATCACATAATTCGTTATATAATAAGCCCATGCAAATTCACAAAAGTACCACCCCCCCCCCCCCACCTATGTTACAAAGCCGTAAAATCTTTCTTGTTGCCATCATTTTATTGACGTTCACGGTAAACACTGCACAGACCCAAGATTTAAATATCACCGAAGAAGTTGAACCTTTGCCCGATATGGTGCCTTCCCCCCCCAGCTTCCCGTAATACAGGAATACTAGGTGACTATACTTTTTCTATTGATAATGGCGTGGGTTTGTTAATAGGACAGAGTGAAGAGATTGTTTATGCGAAGAAAGGATCAACCGACAAACTTAGCCAGCTTCTCTGGGATTTGATGCCGGTTTTTTATTACAAAGCCGGGTTTGATTTTTCTTTACGGGACCCTTGGGAAAAACTAGGATTTTATGCGACAGGGAATTTTAAATTCGGTATACCCGGTGAAACCGGAAAAATGGAAGACAGGGATTGGTATGATGTTGCAACCGGAGCGGCGCCTTCCAGTCAATTAGCTTCGCTTTCCTCGCATACAAATGAAACCAAAAGCGCCATAATCATAGATGCGGCGGCAGGCGTATCTATCCCTATAAAATCAAGATGGCTATTAAGCCCCGGCATAAAGTTTTCCTACATGGGTTATAAATTTCTTGCATATAACGGAAAATTTGAAGTTTCCGGAGGTAACTCTATTAATGTTCCGCTTTATGGACCCGGCATTATGTACGAGCAGGATTGGGTTATGCTTTTTTTGGGTCTTAACGCCGGTTTTAAAATCAACAATTCATTAGTGCTAAGAGCAGGTACGTTTATAAGTCCTTTCAATTGGTGTAATGACAGGGATAATCACTTACGCAGACCTATACCAACCACAAACGGTAATTTGTGGGGCATGGGCCTTGAATTTAAGGAAGAAACCGCAGGCGGCATAGGACTAGATGTGGAATTGGGTTTGGATTTTACTCCGGTAGAACGGCTTACACTTTCGTTTAACGCATCTTACCGTA
>BNVA01000118.1 GCA_025997755.1 Spirochaetia bacterium
CGCTTGCTATTGCCGCAATATCCGCCGCTTCCCCTATCGCATCCGCCATAATCGGCGAGCCGCCTATAGCCAGCGTGATATTCGCGCAGTCGTTCACGGTAACATAATTTGTAATGTGGTGTACAAGCGGTTTTTTATCCCGCACTACCCCTGCCAATCCGGCGCACTTTTTTAATATTTCCACGATAACCTCCATGTAATATAATTTTGCTTTTATATAAGGGCGCATCTGTGCCCTACGTTGTTCAAATTCTTAATATATCTGTACAAGCACCGCTATGGCAATGTCTGAATAAGAAGTGCAATCTTTTTTAGATTTGCCCCGCCCAGACGCGGGTATATGGGAAATAAGGCTGTACGCAGACACAGGGAGCAGGCTGCCGGACATTCGGTTTGCGGAACAATTCCGGCGGCGGCGGCGGTGCCGTCAAATGCGTTTTCTACGGCAATTTCCTTGCGCTTTGCGTAAGCGGCGACATCTTTCATGCCGGTTTCCAGAATAAGGGGAAAAGCATAGTTATTGTATTCAAAATTGTCGGGCTTGTAAAAAACCTTGTGCCTGCCCTGCATTAACGCAGATCGTAAATAAAGCTCGGCATATTCTTTTCGCTTTTCAATATTCTTTTGTACCTCGCGGAATTGAACTATAGCCATAGCCGCGTTCATATCCGCCAACCCGTATTCAGGCGGCAGGGTACCGGCATTACGCAGCACAGTGCCGTTACGCCGCTCCTTCGCGTATAGCAGTGCGCCTCCGCCGGCGGTGAGCATATCCCTCTCCTCAAGTCCCAGCACCGTAAATGTACCGAAAGAGCCGGATTTTTTTTCTCCAAAACTCGAACCCGCCGCCGTGGAACAATCCTCGATAACAGGCAGCCCAAGCTCCAAAAGGGCATCCATATCGCTCATATAACCCAAGCTGTGGTGAACGATAATACAGCGTACGCTCTGCTTGTCTTCCGTCCGCTCAATAGCCGCTTTCACAGTTTCCGCGCTGATACAAGGGGAGCTGTCGCCGCAATCACAGAAAAGCGGCTTTAAGCCTAAATCCTCAAGTACCTTGATATAGTAGATCGGTGACAAAGCTGAAACCGCAGCAACACTGCCTCTTTCAAGTTGAAGGAGTTTTAGAGCGGCGGCAAGGGCTATGGCCGGACTACGCAAAGACAGACAGAAATCAAATCCAAGGTTTTCTTTTGCAATCTGTATCAAACGGAGCGCCTGTTCACCAGGCCCGATTTTTTCTTCTACCATGACGGTGAGTACCGCATCCATTTCCTTGCGCCTTATTGAAGGCGAAAAAACATCTATCACTTAACTATTCCTTTCTAAAATTTTTCATTGCCGCCTGAGCTTCCCGCGAAAGGTCGCGTTCACGTATCGCGGCACGTTTATCGAAAGATTTTTTACCCTTGCAAAGTCCCAACTCAACCTTAACCTTGCGTTTTTTAAAATAAAACGACAGAGGAATTAGGGTATAGCCCTTTTCTTCAACTTTTCTGTGCAGGCGTTTTATCTCTTCCTTGTGGAGCAAAAGCCGCTTTTTCCGCTCAGGGTCGTGGTTAAAAACCGAGGAAAAAGGATTTTCGGTAATAGTAAGGGAACGCAGCCACACCTGTCCGTCCGCGACCTCCGCCCAAGCATCGGGAAACGATATTTTTCCTTCCCTAAAAGACTTTATTTCCGTTCCCATAAGCTCAATTCCACATTCAATGCGCTCGTCTATCGAATAATCAAAATGAGCTTTGCGGTTTAACGCGATGATCTTTTTGCCTTCGCCGTAGGCTTCTTTTTCTTTGCCAGCCATTATTTTACCGGCGCCGCAATTACAGGACGAAAAGAAACAAAAGCCGAGCAGGATTCGGGTTGCAGCCCTCCCCGTGTAGCAATACTTATTGATCCGGGAGGATTTATCCAACACCCGCCGCGTACCGAGCGGTTAGGCGAGGAAACCGCGTCAATGTAGGCTGCGTCAGCCTGCAAAGAAAAAACCGGCGCAAAAGGATCAAGGCACCATTCCCAAAGTCCCGACTCCTTCGACTTAGAACCCGATCCCGCAGCGGCGGAAACAGGTAACATTCTTTTTATTAAGCCGCCGTCACGACCGGCGCTTACCGCATTGGCGGTGTATTCCCATTCAATTTCCGTAGGAAGGCGCACCTCCCACCCTTCAAGTGATTTGGGCAATTTTGCCGCCAGCCAGCGGCAAAACGCCTGTGCGGCATACCACGAAACTCCGCAAACCGTTGGAGAGGGGTATTCGGGATCGTTCGAGGTCAACAGGTAATCACTTGAAACAAGACCTTTTTCGATAAGGGCAGCGGTGTGGTTTTCATTCCATTCTGGGTTTTCTTCAAGAAAATTGCCGAAAACAGCACTTGAAACCTCATCCGCAGCAATAAAAAAATGTTCTATTTTCGTTTCCGTGTCTAATTGCAGGGCAGATTTAAAATTTCCACCGGAAACTTCCACAAAATTAAGCCCGGAAAAGGCAATTCTGCCGCCGAAAGACGGTAAATTCACAGCTTTTTGGGGATTTTGAGCCTCATGCGAAGCTGAAAATATATTATTGATCACTTTTTCTCTATACCAATCCGATTCAAAGAGAATCTGTGCCCTTTCTTCAAGAAGATCGCAAACCTCGGATGTCCAAACCGGGTTACCGGCAATAAAATTAAGTATTCCGTCTATCGTCATTTTTACGGTAAGGGGGGACAGCGGTTTGCCTCCGTTATCCGCCAAAAACTTTGCGCGCAGCAGGTCTTTTATATCACTGCGCGAGGATACAAAACGGGAAGCGGCGCGGATTATTTTTTCCGCTTCTTTTGAATCTTTTGGTGAGGAACGATAAGCGCCTTCGGATAAACTCATTGGTTTTTGATACGATGAAATATTCTCGCCGGTAAATGACCAAGCGGCAAATTCCCTAGCCCCCTCCAAAAGAGCGGCAAGCGGAGTTTTCTCCTCCAAGACAACCGACACCTTAAAACGGCGCGGCAGGAGCGCGGAGGCAAAAACATGCCCTTTTACCTCAAAATCGATACTGCGGCTTTCAAAGCCCGGCATTACCAATTCCACACGGCGCTGTCCGTCGCGGATAAAAAAAACGCAGGGGGTAGTTCCCATATAAACATCATCAACACGGACGGCAGCGCCTCTTGGAATGGTCGCGGCAACCAGAACCCCGCCGGGGTTCTTCAATCCGGGAAGAAAAAAAATAAAAAATATAATCGTAAGGATAACGAGCAAGTAGATAACGGCAAGATACCGTCCGGGTTTTATCCCGAACACAGGCTTTAAATGAACCTCATAATCATTTTGCGCATCATCACTTTTGTTTTTTGACATACTCAAGGTTATAGTAAAAACCCGCCCTTCCTCAAGACCTTATTAAACATAACTTAAATTCACAGACGAACGCTAAAATTAAATTGGTGATTTTATTTTAATTATACACTATACTTATAAAATAACACACTGATTAGCATTCAGTTCGCCATCTGCGTTTCCGGTAATGCTTGAAATACCGGATGCCGATATGGAATCTTCCTGATTTTTCCATGGAGATTCACTGGAGAACCGAATGAACAGCTCAATTCTAAATATTGCCTTTATCGGTAATTACCTGCCCCGCCAGTGCGGTATAGCCACTTTTACTACGAGCCTTTGTGAATCTGTTGCCGCCGTGCATCCGGGGCTGTCCTGTTTCGCCGTGCCCATTACGGATATAAGCGAAGGCTACGCATACCCGGACAGGGTGCGCTTTGAAATCGAGGAGAAAAACCTTGAATCTTACAGGCGGGCGGCAGATTTTCTAAACAGCAACAACCCGGACATCGTTTGTTTGCAGCATGAATATGGTATATTCGGCGGTGAGGACGGACTCTTTTTGCTTTCCCTGATCCGTAAGCTCAGGATGCCGATTGTTACCACCCTGCATACGATCATGCAGAACCCAAGCGGCAGACAGCGGCGTATCCTTACGGAAATTGCCGAACGTTCCAGCTTTGTGGTGGTAATGACGGAAAAGGCGGTGGAACTACTCTCAAATGTCTATAATATTCCGTTGAACAAGATACGGCTTATACCGCACGGTATTCCCGAAATGTCCTTTATCGATCCCAGTTTTTACAAGGCTCAATTCGATCTGGCGGAAAAAACAGTACTGCTGACTTTTGGGCTGTTATCGCCCAACAAGGGTATCGAACAGGTAATAAGGGCGCTGCCTGAAATCATCAAAATAAAACCGGAAACTGTCTATATTGTTTTGGGGGCAACCCATCCGGGACTTATACGCACGGAGGGTGAAGCCTACCGTCTTTCGCTGCAGCAGCTTGCGGCGGAGCTTCATGTGGAAAAGCATGTCCTGTTCCGCAACCGTTTTGTCAGCGCCGATGAACTAAAAGAATATCTTGTGATGGCGGATATTTACATAACCCCATATTTGTATGAAGAACAGATCACTTCCGGCACCCTCGCCTACTCTTTCGGGATCGGCAATGCAATCATATCCACACCATACTGGCACGCGGCGGAATTGCTCGCGGACGGACGGGGCATCTTGGTACCGTTCAGATCGCCTGAAGCCATTGCACAGGCGGTGATTCGGCTTGCCGCCAACGAGACGGAACGTAACGCTATGCGGAAGAATGCGTTTCTGGCTGGCAGAACAATGACATGGCACAATGTTGCCCGTAAGTATGTGGAGCTTTTTACCGAAGCCCGCATGACAAGGCAAAATCAGATCACGCTGCCCTTGGGCGGGCGCTTTTCGGAGGAGGAGCAAAACGAGCTGCCCAAACTAAAGCTGGATCACATAAAGCGGCTAACAGACGATACGGGTATGTTACAGCACGCGGTTTACACTGTTCCCAATTACAACGAGGGTTATTGCGCCGACGATAATGCGCGGGCGCTAATCTTGATGGTAAATCTCGATGCCCAGTCCGATGAGGTGAACCCTGAATTCGACCGTTTAGCCGGTATATACCTGCGGCTGCTTCAATTTGCCTACGATCAAAAATCGGAACGGTTCAAAAACTTTTTGTTATACAACCGTAACTGGCTGGATGAAACCGCATCCGAGGACAGCCACGGCAGGGTGTTATGGGCGCTGGGTACCTGCCTTGGGAAACACCACAATACGGGTTTTCAGGGAACAGCGGCAAAACTATTTGAAATTGGACTACCGATAGTAACTCAATTTACCTCTCCCCGTGCATGGGCATTCAGTATCATAGCCATACACGAATACCTGCTGCGTTTTTCAGGCGATAGGCTGGTAGACGGTATTCGGGAAGAACTGGCACTCAGACTCTTTGCACTCTACAAAAAAAATGCCGTCTCCGGCTGGCTCTGGTTTGAACCCTACTTGAGTTACGATAACGCAAAACTTTCCCATGCCCTGCTCCAGAGCGGCAGCGACAGCGGAAACAAGGAAATGCTTGAAGCGGGAATGACTTCCCTCAAATGGCTGATGGAAACCCAGACCAGCCCGCAGGGACACTTCCGTCCTATAGGGAGCGACAGGATATACAACAAGGGTGAGGAAAAACCCCTCTTCGATCAGCAGCCGCTGGAAGCCAATTCAGCAATATCCGCGTGTCTGGAGGCTTGCCGTATTTCCGGCGATATGTTCTGGCACAGGGAAGCACAACGGGCATTCCGCTGGTATCTGGGTGGAAACGACCTTTCACTTTTCGTTTTTGATGCCGCCAGCGGGGGCTGCCGTGACGGACTCCACGTGGACAGGCTCAATCAAAATGAGGGCGCCGAATCTACGCTGACATTTCAGCTTGCCCTTTCGGAAATGAAAGAAGCCGAAAAGAGCATACTTCTTGGCGAACCCATCGGAGGCAAAGCATGATACCCCTAACACGGCTTACAGAGCCTAATTTACAGCCCGACTACTCACGCTTGGTGATACGCCCCTTTGTGCCCAC
>BNVA01000119.1 GCA_025997755.1 Spirochaetia bacterium
AAACCTGCGACCTTGACGCTTACGTTAAACAATACCTTGTCGGTTCCAACATTAAATGTGAAAAATCAGTAAATGATGAGGGCGCTGTAGTTTTTGATATAGATACGGACAACCTTAAACAACGCCTAACTTTTACCTAAACATAATACCAAAAATTTGCTGCGGTTTTTCTACTATTTCGTATAATATTCAACAAAAGCTACTTTTTTGTAATTTTAAACATAGAATATAGCAAAAAGAGCAGAGAAAAAGGCTTGGCACATTTATTGCATATATAAAACAAGTGAAATACTATAATTTTAAATTTATGGAGGAATAATGACAGACATTGATTTTACAAAGACACCCATAGCCGAACTATACGGCTCAAACTGTTTTTCAAACGCGCTAATGCGCGAAAGATTGCCCAAGAATATTTACAAGGAAATTCTTGAAGTTCAGTCTGGGGAAAAGGAACTTACCCTTGATGTGGCGCAGGTTGTCGCAGCCTCAATGAGAGACTGGGCTATAGCAAAGGGCGCGTCACACTATACTCATTGGTTTCAGCCTCTTACCGGAATAACGGCGGAGAAGCATGATTCGTTTATCTCGCCTACAGGCGACGGCAGGGTTATTATGGAGTTTTCCGGAAAGGAGCTTATCAAGGGCGAACCGGATGCTTCCAGCTTTCCTTCCGGCGGTTTGCGTGCGACTTTCGAGGCGCGCGGCTACACGGCTTGGGATGTTACAAGCCCTGCCTTCCTTAAACAGGACAAAACCGGTACCACGCTTTGTATTCCTACGGCTTTTATCAGCTACTACGGACACGCTCTGGATAAAAAAGTCCCGCTGCTGCGCTCAATGGATGCACTCGACAAACAAGCGCTGCGTGTTTTAAGGGCGCTTGGAAACACGTCGGTAAAACGTGTATTTACCACGGTGGGTCCGGAACAGGAGTACTTCCTTGTCGATAAAGAATATTTTGATAAACGTCCCGACATACTTTTAACCGGGCGCACTGTCTTCGGCAATGTTCCGGCTAAGGGGCAGGAAATGGAAGACCATTACTTCGGCGCGATAAAGGAGCGCGTCGCGGCTTTTATGCGGGAACTCAACTATGAGCTATGGAAACTCGGCATTGCCGCAAAGACCCAGCATAACGAGGTTGCTCCCAATCAGTTTGAAATTGCGCCTGTGTACAGCAATACCACAAGCGCCGTTGACGCGAATCAGCTTGTAATGGAAACTCTGCATAGCGTTGCCCGCAGACACGGAATGGAAGCGCTGCTCCATGAAAAGCCCTTTGCCGGGGTAAACGGTTCGGGCAAGCACAACAACTGGTCTATGGGCACCGATGACGGCATAAACCTGTTTGAACCCGGCGAAAATCCCGAATCGAACGCGCGTTTCCTCCTGTTTACCACGGCGGTAGTCGAGGCGGTAGACCGCTATGCGCTGCTTCTGCGCTCATCGGTAGCTACATCGGGCAATGAGCATAGACTCGGCGCAAACGAGGCGCCGCCTGCGATAGTCTCAATCTTTTTCGGCGGTCCTTTAACCGAGATTTTCGATAACATCGCCGACGGAAAACCCGGACATCACGCCGACTCAGGCGGCAGCATAAAACTGGGCGTTACCAGTCTGCCGTCGCTGCCTAAGGATGTTTCGGATCGCAACCGTACCAGCCCCTTTGCCTTTACAGGCAATAAGTTTGAATTCCGTATGGTCGGCTCGTCTCAGTCCATATCCACCCCGAATACCTACTTAAATGTAGCTGTTGCCCAAGTGTTAAGTGAGTTTGCCGAAAAACTTGAAAAAGCAGACAACAAGAACGAGGCAATTCAGTCAATAATCAAGGAATCCTACGGCAAACACCGCCGTGTCGTGTTCAACGGCAACGGCTATTCCGAAGAATGGGTGCGCGAAGCGGAGCGGCGCGGACTGCCCAACGTAATCTCCACGCCGGACGCATTGCAAGTCCTGCTCTCAAGCGAGGTTATAAACCTTTTTGAAACGCACAAAGTGCTTACAAAAGACGAAATGGAAAGCCGCTACCACATCTATTTAGAGAAGTATTCCAAGCAGATAAACATAGAAGCCGGTATAATGATCGATATGGCGCGGCGCAGTATTTTCCCCGCCGTAACGGAATATGCCGCCATACTTGCTCGCGATGCCGCCGCGCTTGCAGCCATTCACGCCGTGAGCGCCCCGCAGGAAAAACGCGCCAAGCGAATTGCCGAGCTTGCCAACGAACTGTTCGAGGAAACCGCCAAACTGGAGGCAGCGCTATTCGGCGCTCAATCCACGGAGGAACCATACGCTCAGGCTAAGGTCTATAACGGGAAGGTTAAAGCCGCAATGGATATAGTCCGCAGCAAAGTTGACGCACTCGAAAAGATCACCGCAAAAAGCTCGTGGCCATTCCCCGGCTTTGAGGAGTTGTTGTTTAAACTATAGCTAACCACTATTTGCAAAATGAAGAATTTAACCACGGAGAACACAAAGTACACGGAGAAAAGAAACGAATTCGGTTTAAAATCTCTCCTAGTCCTTCGTGATCCGTGGTTAATTTTTATTTTTGTGAGGTGCTAAGTACTTAATTTGTATAATGCGTATTGATTTAATGAAACACCCTCTTTCTGCGCTGCAATAGAAAGTTTTGCGTGAAGTGTTTTTGGAATACGCACTAAAAACTTTCCACTATAAGCGGCAGCATCAAATGGCTGCGGCACCGAAAGACCATTTGCTATATTGGTTTCAAACCACCCTTCCATAGCTTCTCTGATATTTTTAAGAGCATCCTCATAACTTTCGCCATCACTCATGCAGCCATCAAGCTCTAAAACTGTCGCAAAATAGTAACTTCCGCTTTCATCGGTAATATGCCGGATATTAATATTATACGGCAATTCAAGATATTCCTTTGCTGTCATAAACTCCCCTATTCACCAATCTTTTCAAGTACGGCATCAACGTATACTTTTCTCATCGGATTTTTTGCCGGTAAAGTAAGGCGGCCACCATTCTCACCTATGTACTGACGATGTGAACCGTTTTGCCTATCAAAACGATATTTATATGCAGCAAGCACTTTTTCAGCTTCCTCCCAGCGTATACTGTTGGGCTGATTTTTCATTTTCATTATCAGTTTCTCTATGCTTGCCATAGTTAATGATACTATATACGATACTGTTAGTCAAATTCTCTTACGGCACTGTTCAATCCGCAGTTGCAAAATGAAGAATTTAACCACGGAGAACACAAAGCACACGGAGAAAAGATTTTCGATAAAACCCTCCGTGACCTTCTCTGTGGTTTAAATTTATCATAGATGCACGAAGATTCATGTTGTGTTAATATCCACGTTCATCTAAAAGCTTTGTATATACATATTCAAATGCTTGTTTATAATAAGGGTAGTCTTTTTCATAAATTGCATCACCGCCGCCTCTGTAAAAAGGTGAATAATAGTCATTCATTTTTTTATAAATTTTTATGTACTCTCCATACCGTATTCTTTCTGATCCACCGGTATAAGAATAATCGTTAGGGGATGGCGTAAAATCTATTTCATAATATTGACCATTATACCAAAAACAGGTCCATGCATGACCTTCGCCAAAAATAAGTTCAGATTTTACGCCGTACTTATTTAATACTCTTTTTGTTTGAAAAGCAAAGCCCCAACAAATTGTAGGTATTCTTCCATTATGAATCCTATATCTTTCAAGAATTTGTTCTTGAATATACTTAAAACGAGAATTCCAATCATTGAAGATTTCCCAAGCTTCATCTTGAATGTCGCAAATTCCCCAATCATAATAAAAACTTTCCCGGACTTGCTCTTTTGTATTAAATAATATGCGGTATAGTTCAGGACTAACCATAAAAGGACGGGGAATATTACTAAAAACGTGCCTGTCTGACGGATATACTAATATAGGAGTATCAGGAAAAACTCGTTCCTCTATTGGGAACCATCTACTACGTTGATCTTCCGGCGGCTCACAACTGCTAAGAAAAAGTAAAAGCACAGATAAAATTAAAATATACCTTCTCAATTCTCAATGTCCTTTCCTCACACTTCATTCTACAATGTTGTTTGCCTCTTAATTTTAAATTTAGTAGTATGGATAATCACTATTGTCATTACCCAAAGTAAGTCCTAGCATTATGTTGCTGCCTCTAAATCCTCCAAAACTAGCATTTCCTTGATCAAATACCATTGAAAGTGCTGGTGTTATTTGCAACATAAAACTGCCAATAAATTGGTTAGTACGGCTGCTCCCAATCAATAAACCTATTCTAAAAATAATCGGCAGGTGAATACCAACGTCGAATTTTAGCTTTTCAACAAGATTAAGTGTTTTGTTATTGGCTAAAGGTATTTGTAAATCAGCAAAAACACCAGGCGCCAGACTCATATAATAATAATTACCTTCGATCAGTGGGATGTAAAAATCTTCTGACCATCCTGGTGAAATACATTCCGCTCCAAATGCAACGTCAATATTTTGATGGAAGCGGCTCCACCAAAATGTCATTGCTGCTCCATACATAACCTCATCTTGCTGTTTCATTATGCCGCCGATTACAAATTCAAAAGAATAGGCGGCAAAATTCACAGATAAAAATATACATATCAAAAATATTTTTTTCATTTCATTTTTCCAATTTTACCGTACGCCAACCGCCCAACCGAAAGCTATATCCAATTTGAAACCGCTTTGTCTCCAAATATTTGGAAAGATGCCAATTTGATAATCATAAACCGTACTCATTGGGGAAGTTAAATTGCCAAAACTTAACGCATATCCTGCTGAAATTTCTATGCAGGTAAGATCGGTAATTATAAATTTATAGCCGAAAAAAGTAATTGATAATTTTCCCACATGCCCAAAGGCGTTAGTTTCTTTAGAATCATCTCTATTTTTATATTTCCCAAAAACAAATTCATAGCCTATTTGATAGCCCAAAAAAAGACCGGCGGGTGCTGCCCCAAAAGGATAAAAGCGCAATTGCGGTATTATGTCCAGCATGAACACACTATTAAGTTCCGAATGTTTTAATTTAAAAAAATCGGCAAAACCAAATGTAGCATGTATTGACAAAAAATCTGTGATATACCACTCATAGCCTATGCCAAATCCAAATCCATACTCATCGCGGGCAACCCCTCTGATCAACGGGTCTGCTATATAGTCAATATCAAGATAAAGAATTTTTTCAGGAGCAGGTATTTTTGACGGTCCTTCCTGTGAATAAACCAAAAGCGAAATTGATAAAAACAAAATACCCGCAAAGATTTTATTTTTCATTTTGTATCACCATGGATAACCTTTTGTGTCCCATATATTTAAGACATACTGATTGTATTCATTAAGTATAACCTGCGCGCAATATTCATGATCTGGTAAAAGAGTAAACTCCAGAGATAGATCGCCCTTGTAAACTATAACTTTCCCCGCCACCTCACGTTTTTTCAATCTTCGCAAATCTCTTATATGTGCGGGTAATCTATCGCTGCTTGGATTTCTATCTATTTGTTGATACTCTTCGTAAACATCTTTATTCAAAACATGTATCTTGTATCTTTTTTCTGTAAAGCTATATGGTTTTGTTAGAACAGGAGAATCGAATTCCGCTTCTGCATCAAATTTATATTTTTTGCCTTTATCATGTGAAATGAGGGTAATAACCTGCTCCCTGTAATCTTTGGGATTACCAGACAGTATATCGAGTTCTTGTGAATCTTTAAGATTTATACCATCAATCTTTGTAATAATAGTGCCGGGCACGATTTTTAAAACACAACGATCACTTTCTCCTATATTTTTCCATGTTGTTGTACAGCTTATCGCCAACATACATATACCCAGCAATAAAATGCGGCTTACATTTTTCATTCTTTTGTGTCCTTTAATGCAGCTACCATTCAT
>BNVA01000120.1 GCA_025997755.1 Spirochaetia bacterium
AAGAGCAATAATTTCGATTTTTCCATTCGTCCGTAACGGTGTAATTTTTTGCGGTTTAGGATCACCTATACCCATACCGGCTAATTGCGATGCAATGGTAGTTTTTATCGGAGCCGAACTTATGGTTGTACCGGTTCCGCTATCCGGGATTTTTTTTGTAAAGCGGCGATGCTTTCCGCCGTAGGCTAAGAGTAATTCTGAAACCCTGTCTTTTACGGTAGCAATATCTACCGATATTGAACCGGATGGTTTTTGAACAAAGTCACTCGCCCCAAGACTAAGCGCTTCCATAGTTACGGCAGCACCCTTTTCCGCTATTGACGAAAGAATGATTACAGGTACCGTAATACCAAGTTTTTTACGTTCCCTTAAAAATTCAATACCGTTCATCTCCGGCATTTCGAGGTCAAGTACAATAACATCGGGGTGAACTCTTGGAATTTTTTCCAAAGCGAATTTACCGTTCATAGCGGAAAAGGGTGCTGCCGTAACTATGGAAGCGCTTAGTCTTGGGGCGAGTGACTTTGTTCAAAAACCATCCGGTTCAATATCGGTAGATATTGCTACCGTAAAAGACAGGGTTTCAGAATTACTCTTAGCCTACGGCGGAAAGCATCGCCGCTTTACAAAAAAAATCCCGGATAGCGGAACCGGTACAACCATAAGTTCGGCTCCGATAAAAACTACCATTGCATCGCAATTAGCCGGTATGGGTATAGGTGATCCTAAACCGCAAAAAATTACACCGTTACGGACGAATGGAAAAATCGAAATTATTGCTCTTGGAATATCCACCGGCGGGCCGGATGCGCTTCGCGTTGTTTTTTCAAAACTTGATCCTGCGCTTAAAGTTCCCATACTTGTTGTTCAGCACATGCCGCCGGGTTTTACGCTGGAATTTGCCCGTTCACTTGATAAGATATGCCCATTGGACGTAAAAGAAGCCGAAGACGGCGAAGAGATTATTCCGGGAAGGATACTCATAGCGCAAGGCTCAAAGCATCTTGAAGTTGAAAGACAGGGAACAAAAATTGCAGCACGTTTGACAAATACACCATTAGTAAGCGGTCACCGTCCATCTGCTGATGTTTTGTTTAGTTCCGTAGCCTTTGCATACACAAATCATGTGTTAGGTGTAATTATGACCGGAATGGGACGTGACGGCGCTCAACAACTTGGAACGATCTATAAAGAGGGTGGACTAACTATAGGTCAAGATGAAAACTCCGCCGTGGTATACGGTATGCCAAGAGTTGCATTTGAACTTGGTCATGTTATGGAACAAGTTTCTTTGGAAAATATGGGCAAACGTATAAGTCAAGTAGCTATTACATCTCATCTGTAATATGAACACAAAGGACTGGAAAGAGCATGCCGATGTTCATTATTCGGCTATTTACAAAACACTGGATCCAAACGAAATATCAAAGCGTTGTAATTTGTCATTCGATGAACAAAAAAAATCATTTTCGCTGTGCCTGATGGGTGAAGATTACCAAGCTGCGTTTCCTGAATTTTCTATACATTCCGCCGACGGTAGTTTTGTAAGCGATGAAAGTATCCGTGTGCTTTTACTCCGTTATTTATGCGAAGGAAAGTGGTCTATGCCGACAGGGAAAAAACTTTCTTATAGAGATATTCCTTGGGGAGAAGTTTATTTTTCTAATTTTGAAGGGCGTTGTATTAAACGTGTTGAACGTACCTTTGGCAATGATATAAATAGTTTTAATTTAATCTTTGAAAAAAACAAAAATCTAAAACCTAACAAAATTGAAGATAAAGAATGCGGCTGGCGTTTTGAATTTTTTAACGGATTTTATATGAGTATTATTATTTGGCAGGGAGATGATGAATTTCCTTCAAAGGCGCAAATTCTATTTGATGATAATTTTCCGTCGGCATTTAGCGCGGAAGATATTGCAGTAATAGGTGATATTTCAATAAACAAGTTAAAACTTTTAAGAGAAAAACTGTGTGAATCAAAATAATTCAAAAATACTAATAGCGTTTACGGGCGGCGGTACAGGCGGTCATATATATCCGGGCATTTCAATAATAACTGAATTACAAAAACAAATTAGCTGCCGTATTATATGGATAGGCTCAAAAAAAGGCGTAGACAAAAATATTGTTGAAAAAGCCGGAATTGAATTTTTTGGTATTAGTACAGGGAAGCTGCGTCGGTATTTTTCTTTTGAAAATTTTATTGACATTTTTAAATTTTTTTTTGGCATTATTAAGGCTCGAAAAATATTAAAAAAACAAAGTCCTGTTCTATTATTTTCTAAAGGAGGGTTTGTCAGTGTTCCCTCTGTAATTGCTGCAAAGTCATTAAAAATTCCGGTTTGGACGCATGAATCTGATTTTACCCCCGGGCTTGCCACAAAAATAAATTCATATTTTGCAAATAAAATATGTGTATCGTATGAAAATACATACAAATTCTTTGGTTATAATAAAAAAGGGAATATAATATATACAGGAAATCCTATTCGTTCGGGTTTTTATTCTGCCGATGCGGAAAAAGGACTGGAATTTTTAGGGGTTAGTAAAGAGGACAAGATTTTGCTAATTTTAGGCGGGAGTCAGGGCGCAAAGGAAATAAATGAACTTATAGTTGACTGCATTGATGAACTCACAAAACATTTTTTTGTTGTACATCAAACAGGGGAGCAAACAGGAACTACCGCTTCTTCAAGGCGCTATAAAAGAATTACCTACATAGGAGATGAAATGCCGGATGTACTTGCCGCCGCATCTTTGGTCATTGGCAGAAGCGGTGCCGGTACGATTTGGGAATGTGCCGCATCGGCTTGTCCTATGATACTTATTCCTTTATGCGGCAGCGGAACACGCGGCGATCAAGTCGAGAATGCGCACTTTTTTGAGGAAAAGGGTGCCGCCATAACGCTTATACATCCCGATAAAAACATTTTATTACAAACTGTTTTTATGTTGACACAAGATGAAAAAAAACTTCAAAATATGGCAAACACTGCTAAGATGATCGGTGCTGTGCGCGGTGCCGATATAGTTATTAAGAATATGATTTTATATCTAAAGGATAATAATTTAATATGATTTTTGCTCCTGTAGATGTTGTATTTACTCTTCTCATTGTGATTTTAATAATACGAAGTGCACTGCATGGTTTTGTTGATGAGGTAATGGGAATAGCATCGGTTACATTAGGTATTTTTTTTGCAGGCGCTTTTTTTAATGAAGGGGCAGCCTTTATAAGAACAAGATTTATGCAGAATGTTAAAATATTTCCGGAGATTTTAAGTTTTATTATACTGTTCTTAATTGTTTTTGTTCTTGTAAAGATAATCACGGCGATCTTAAGAGACATTATTGTCCGTATAAAACTTTCAGGTCTTGATAGTTTTCTTGGCGCTTTATTTGGTATTATTGAGGGGATTGTGGTTGTAGGTATTATTATTTTTGTTATAAATATACAGCCTCTATTTGATAAACAAAAAGTGCTGAACGAAAGCATTTACTCGCATTTATTATCAAATAATGTTCAAGTAATACAAAAAAAGATTATACAAGAGAATAGCGCCGGTATAGAAAATCAATAAAAGAGATAAATTAAAATGTATGAAAATATTATTGGACAGCCAATAACATATCGTTTACAGCAAGACATAATAACAAATACTTTTCCGCCTTCAATACTATTTACAGGACCTGCAGAATCTGGAAAAGGAACGGCTGCCCTTGAAACAGCAAGAACACTATGCTGCGATAAAACTAACGCGCTGTGGAAATGTGAATGTAATTCTTGTTTTTATCACAGAAACTTATCAAGTCCGGATTTATTGATATTAGGTCCCCGCCATTTTTCACAAGAGATTAGTGCGGCGCAGAACGCTTTTTTAAAAAATACTTCACTTGATTCGACAAAAATGTTTTTTTTCCGTGCCGTACGAAAATTTCTTATGCGGTTTTCACCCATTCTGTGGTCTGACGATCCTAAAATATCAAAAATCAATAGGCAGTTAGAAATAATAAACGACTTGATAGATGAATTTCAATCATCAATTAAGGCTGCCGGTAATACGGCAGAAGATGATAATACAAAAATATCAAAACTTACCGGCAAAATTTTAAATGAATCTTTAAAGTTAGAATCTGAGTATATTGCAGAATCAATACCGGCAGCCCATATTAGAAATAGCTCTGCTTGGTTACATCTTGCTCCAGCAGGAAAGAAAAAAGTTTTGATAATAGAAAATGCCGATAAAATGCAGGATGCGGCACGAAATTCTCTTTTAAAAATTCTTGAAGAACCTCCGGATACAAGCAATATTATTCTTACATCGAAAAAACCTGAAGGGCTATTGCCTACAATTCTTTCACGTCTGCGTCAATATAGATTTATTCAGCGTAAAACAGAGCACGAACTGGAAATTATACGCCGAGTATTTAGAGAAGAACAATTTACCGGCGCTCAATTACAAAAGAACGATAAAAGCCTTATATCATTGTATCTTGATGAATTTTTGTCTGTCTCAGAAGATGCGCTTTACAGCGCCGCCTGTTTTTTCTGGCTGGTACTTGCAGATATGCAAAAAAAAGAGGATTTTAAGTCTCTTAGCAAATATTTCATGCCAATAGCCGATAAATCCGGTTTTGATTTAAATATAAGAAGTTCAAAAGATCTATGTTCAAGTATTATGGAAAAAACCGGAAAATTTGAGGCACGCGGGGTGTTTTCAAAGTATTTAGAGATGCTTTGTATAACTTTAAAAGAAGCAGTAGATGTTAGGAAAAATACAAACAATTTCATTATGCTAAATGAGATTCTTATAAAACACTCTGAAAACGCGCGTATTGCCGTAGAAATATATAAACAGCAAACGGCAGTTGTGCTGGAAAGATTTTGTTATGAACTTGTGCAGGATTTAAATCGGTATGAATAAAATAATCAGGCGTGCAATAAAAAAGTTTGATAAGATAAACAGGGATCAACTTAGGACAATTCTTGAATCCGCTGCAGATGATGTTGAAACGCTTGAAATGGTAATAGATTCAATAATGCTGGGGCTTTTGGTGTGCAATACGGATCATAAATTATTTTTGAATAACAAATTCGCTTCCCGTATGCTTCCGCTTGATTCTTATGAACAAAGCTCAGAATATATTTGGTCGTTGGTTCGTGATGATGATATTGCATCTTTTCTGCAAAAAACTCTGATAAACCTTGATAGAATTGAAGAGATGGAATTCTATGTTGAAAAAAACAATATTAACCGCTTGTTGAGTATCAGCGTACTGCCTCTTGTACATGATAAATACATACGCGGTTCGCTTATTATTGTTGATGACATAACTGAAAAACGGGTAAAAGAAGCAAAACTGCACCAGATTGAAAATCTTGCCAGTCTTACAAATGTAGCTGCCGGTGTTGCTCACGAAATAAAAAACCCGCTTGCTTCAATATCTATTCATATTCAACTTATACAGAAAATTATAAACAATTTTAAGAATGATAATGAACGTATAGATGAATATAAAAAAATAAACAAGCATTTAATAACCGTAGATGAAGAAATAAACTGCCTTAATAAATTAGTAGTAGATTTTTTGTTTGCTGTTCGTCCTATGGAACTTTCGCCGATAAAATCCGATATAAACGTACTAATAAAAGAAATATTCGATCTGGTCGGCTTAGAACTAAAAGAAAAACGAATTACATATAAAATAGATTTAATGGAAAGTCTGCCGCAGGTTTTTATTGACAGACGCCTTATTAAACAGGCAATACTTAATTTAATAAATAATGCGGTAGAAGCAATGAATGAAAAAGGAAAACTTTTTGTAAAAACAGAAAAAAGTGAAAATGAAATAACAATTTCAATACGAGATACA
>BNVA01000121.1 GCA_025997755.1 Spirochaetia bacterium
CGCCCACATATTTAAACCAGACGCCTTATCGGCATGTCTTGCCTGCATCTGATCAATTTCAATTTCCAGCAAGTCGCGTACAATAGCCGCATCGGTACCGTCAACAACAAGCCGTAAGCCTTTTTTCATAAACTCATCGTCAAGGTCTTCAAGCTCTTCTTCCAACGCGAGTAAGCCTTCACGGCGCGCCTTATCCGAAAAAGCCATTAGTTTGGTAACTATACCTTTTTCCCCGTAATTCGGCACCTTGAATGTAAGTCCTATAACCTTGAAAATACCCACAGCATTGCTTATAGAAGTAGCATTCATCAAACAAAACCATGAACCTAAAACGACGATTAAAAGCGACGGTAAGTCGGCATACGTTCCTATACCGGAACCGCCCGATATGACGCCCAAGAGCATCATAGCTAAGGCACCGAACATACCTATAAGACTACCTAAATCCATCTTGTTTTTTACTCCTCGTTTTTAAAACCGCCGATACGTTTTCGGTATTCAATAATCCTATTTATAACTTCGTCAGGTTTCTCCCGTACTATTATAAACTTACCGGATAACATTGATAGAGTCGTATCGGGCTTGCACTCAATAGACTCAATTTGATGCGGATTTATGTAGTATTCCACCCCGTCCAAGCGGGTTGCTTTGATCATGTTTTCCTTCCGTAATCCTTATCCATTTCCATCAAAAATATTTTTTATTCTTTCCTTGCCCGGCAGCCTGTAAATATCAAAATCTGAATCTATGCTGATTATCTTTTTTATTCCTGTTTTCTCCGCCGCTATAACAAGAGTAGCATCGGCAAAATCCATAGGACAATCCGAATATTTTTGTATAAGTTCAATAACCCTCGAAATATCCGATTGTACTATGTCGCATAACACAACACCTTTTTTTAATATCCAACTGAAAAAATCTATCTGCACATCAATACTAAACCCAAGCATGTAAGAAACTTCCGTAAGAATAGCGTGAGTACTAACGAACCGATAACGCCCCTCCGATAAAAAATTACATATTTTTTTATGGTACTTATCGTTTCTATCAAACAAAGCTATCAAAGGTCCGGCATCAACTAGTACGGTATTTAGCACTGATCTTTCCCTTTAGTAATTTTTTATAATCCCGCGAAAGATTACCGGCATCAACATCGGCTGCATATAACGCGGGACCTTCCGAAATCTTGTATTCATCTGTGGAAGAAGATTTACTGCCGTATTTTCCGAAGTACTGTTCTCCTAATGTGTAAGAATCAAGCTCTTCTTCTTCCTGTTTGAAAAACTCTTCCAAAGCCGTAATAATGAGCGCCGACTTTGTTTGGTTTTTCATCTTTGCAAACGAGGCAATATTCCGTTCCATTTCCGGAGATAAACGCAAACTGGTCATAAAAACTCCTTACTCTTGCGGCGCAATAACTTATTACATACCGTATTACAATATCAAAAAAATGTCAATAGCAAGGAGTAAGGAGTAGTTTTTTTATTTGAAATCAAACAACTACTCACTACTCACTACCTCTTCAAAGTCAACAATTCCTGCAATAACTGGTCGGCAGTTTGAATTGTCCGGGAATTTGCCTGAAAACCGCGCTGCGTTACGATCATGTCTGTAAATTCCGCAGCCATATCAACATTGGACATTTCGAGAGTGCCTGCGATGATCTTCCCTTTGCCGGCTATACCTGAAGGTCCTATATTTGCGTTACCTGAATTGTTTGATACTACAAAGGCTGTATCTCCGTTCTTTTCCAAACCGCCCTGATTTGCAAATGTCGCAAGAGCTATCTGGGCTAGGGTACGGTTGGTGCCGTTTGAATACACTCCGGTAATAACGCCCGACTGGTCAATTTTAAAACTTTCAAGATAACCCATTGTATAGCCGTCCTGCGTTACCGCCTTAGATGAGCTTGATTCGGCAAACTGCGTTAATGCACGGGTAAAGCCTCCCACTTCCCCCATATCCAGCGTAAACAACTGCCTAACCTGTTCTCCGTCCGCACCCGGCGTTGTATCCGGTACATCGTAGGCAACATTCATAATAACCTGCCCTCCGTTCTCTCCGCCGGAAACCACGCCCGCTCCGTCTACAGCGCTAAGTATAGTGCCGTTATTATCGAAGTTTACGGTAAACACCTGCGCTCCCCCGGCTGCAGGAGCTTCCTCACCAAGTGCTGCCGATGTGTTTGTCGGCAACTCCGCCTGAGGGTCTACAGTAACAGTAACAGTCCAACTATTAGGCGTACCCGGAACGCGGGTAAACTGAGACTGCAAAATATGAATCTCACCAAATGTATCGTAAATTTCAATCTGAGTATTCCACGTTCCACGCCTGATTGTAACATCGTCGGTTTCACCTTCGGGAATTTCCGGCGTACGCTTGTCCAGGTTACAGGCAAATTCTACACGGTTTGTAGAACGTGCCGGATCCTTACCTCCAACAGGAATTGTTAGATCGCCTACATTTCTGGATACCTCCAAAAGCGTAACACCGTTTACATTTTCCGCCTGCCAGCCCTGTACTTTCATACCGTTTGCGGGATTCACAAGAGTTCCCTCATTATCAAGGCTAAAAGCCCCCGCTCGTGTGTAAAGCTGACTATTACCCTCGGCAAGCACGAAAAAGCCCTGCCCCATAATCGCAAGGTCTGTGCCGTTACCCGTTGATTGCAGCGAGCCTTGTGTGTGAATAGTATCTATCGACGCTATCGACATACCAAGACCTACTTCTTTCGGGTTTACACCGCCGATTTCCTCCGTAGGACGTGCCGCTCCCTGCAACTGCTGGTATAGCATATCCTGAAAGTTTACTCTGCCTTTTTTAAATCCGGTTGTGTTGATGTTGGCAATATTATTACCTACAACATCCATTCTTGTCTGATGATTCTGCAGCCCAGACACACCGGAAAATAATGATCGCATCATACCTGTTTACCTCTTTGATTATATATCCCTATTCAAAAACCTTAGTTACCTGACTCCACTGATAGTAATTGCCGTTTACAAGAATTTGCGGACTACCTCCGCGTGTTACCGCTTTAACAGTGCCTTCCACTACATTTTCACCTTCGATAATCTCTACGGATTTACCTAAAGCGGTATTCGCTTCCGAGACCGAAAGTATGTCGGCAAGACGTGAAAAATCGCTTGCCATATTCGTCATTTGTTCAAGAGAGGAAAACTGAGCCATCTGCGCTATGAACTCTTTATCTTCCATAGGCGCCATAGGATCCTGATACGAAAGCTGAGTTACCAGCAGCTTTAAAAAATCATCTTTCCCCAGATTCTGCCCGGTTGCGCCTTTACCGTCATTGAGTTTGGCGTTGAAGTCGTTTACAAACCTGTTTGTTTCCAGTACCTCACGCGCACTTAAATTTGTGTTTATGTCCATTTTTTCTCCTTACTTTCTATGATTAAACCAAAACATTTATGCCATTACCGTAGTATTCACCGCTCCACCTGCGGATGCCGTCCACATTAAAAACACTTTCCACTTCATCATCATAAGTTAATGCGCTGCGGGCAGCGGCAAACATAGCATTGTTTTGATTTTCTTGTTGGCTTGAGTTTTTTCCGCTTCCATTGTCCGACATAGCCAGTTCAAGATTTGCCCCGTCAAAACCGCTGTCACGAAATGCCTGTTTTAAAGCATCCAATTCGGAACCGAATGCCTTCATAGCCTCTTTACTTTCAACAACAATATTTCCCGTGATCTTGTTTTCGGACATTTCAAGACGTATCTTTATGTTTCCAAGCGATTCAGGTTTAAGGGCAAGCCGTATTGTTGCTTCGCCTCCGTTTCGCAGCATGATCGATGCCTGACGAACTATGTCGCCGTTTAGATTTTGATGCAGTTCCCACGCAAGAAAATTCTCAAGCGAGACTTGCGGACGCAAATCACGAAAATTTTGTTCCCCTGCCGCAAAATTCTTTGGCTCGCTGCGTAAATTAACAGTGATCTCCGTCTCTTTACCGTTTGCTGCGGTTTTTATAATTGTTTCCTTGCTTTCAACTGTAGAAGAAATCGCCGTACTCGTGCGTGTTTCCGTAATTTCAGCATTTTCACGCCGCTTGTTCTTGGATGAAGTAGTCTTTTTCTCATCTTGTCCATCAATTTTTTGCTTAAAACCTGTCTTTTCATCATATCTTGGATTTTTTATATCAAATATTGAAAGTTGAGGTTGGCTATCTACATCTTTTTCTTTCTGCGGTGCATTTTCCTTGTTTGTTATATTTTTTTCTACCGGGTTCTTTAATTCAAGGAAAGATTTTTTATTATCTGTAGCAAGCCTTTCGTTCCCGGTATTCGGCTCATTGCCGTCAAAAAAGATACCTTCCTCGGTCTCATTTGAAACTTTTATTTTTTCTATCCCGTTATCCGCTTTAGCCGAATCTGTTTTTTCACCATCTTTCTTTCCAAAAACAGCTTTAGGCATATCGGCGTTATTTTCAGCGGATTTTTCATCTTCCGTAGTAATTTCATTTTTTGTTTTATTCGCGGTATCCGTGTCAATTTTGTTTGTTTGATTTTGCCGCACAATAAAAACGGCTTCCGAATTAAGCTCATTTTCCGTATCAAGGTCTTGTTCCTCACTTTTGAGCTTTATTTCGCCGCTTTTCACAATACCGGAGGTAACTTTTTCTTTTTTTGCAGCATCGTCCTGCTTTGACAGCGGAATTTTGCCATCTTCAAGTTTAGCTGTATCATCCTCATACGAAACTATGACCGGTTCATCTTCTACACGATTATCACTACCAACAGCATAGTTATTTGAAGATGAACCTGAAGATACTTCATTGGGCGGAGCCTCCTTGACCTTATCCTGAGCCTGCGAGGATGCCATATAATCGTTCATCATATCCGCAAAGGGAGTTCCGGCAATGCCGCCGGAGGAACCCGCCTGCGAAGGACTAATGAAAAAGCCAAACTCGCCGCTAATATTTGCGGATAAATTAAACTGGGCGCTTTGTAACAAGCCTTGCCTCCTATAATTACAAAAAAGCACATCCGTGTGAAAATTGATTTTCCGCAGGAGAAAACCTGCGTTACAAGACGATCTATCCGTGAATCTCATGTAAAGTTTCGGCAAATTTTAAGGCTAAGTTAAGCAAAGTTTTCCCGCTGGCGATAACCGGCTTGATCAAAAAAATAAAAAAGTGTCTAATTATTTATCTGGTAAGAAACGCCGCAGGCGGCGCGGTATTAAACTGCCCTGCGAATAAAACCCGGGAGAATCGGAAGGTTTTGTCGGGCGCTTAGCTCAGCTGGTTAGAGCGCCACGTTTACACCGTGGATGTCAGAGGTTCGAATCCTCTAGCGCCCATATCCTATAACAACTTAACATTGAGGCTGACACGATTCGAACGTGCGACCTTCAGATCCGCAATCCCCATCAACCTTAGTTTACACTTACCTTAGCTTACTTAGCATAGACTACAATATAGAAGAATGCCAAGCGATTTTAAGCAAAAATAAGGAGAGCTAAACGAGGAAAAATCCCAAAATGCTACAGTTTTGTGCTACACAGCCGATTTGCCTATTGTAAGACTATAATCTCTATGTTATACTGATTTTGGGGGTTATGGTGAAGACTGACCAAGAGATTTTAGCTGGACTCATTAAAAAGCATAATTTATTACTTGCTTGTGGTAAAGTTGTGATTCTGGTTATGTCAACAACCAATAGAAATGTCCCCCTTTTCCGTTCAATAGAAATGTCCTCTTTTGTCTTTGTAGACTCAAGCGGCTATGCCCTCCTTTTTTTTCTGTGTGATCTCCTTAACAAGGAGTGTTTTGC
>BNVA01000122.1 GCA_025997755.1 Spirochaetia bacterium
GTCCTGTGATAACAATATTCATTCGTTCAGTCTGATTATCGACACCCATCACATATACCCTTCTTTCCGCAGTGTTTCCAAGGTGCCGCCGCCGTCTTTATCCTGCGCTCTGCCGGAACGTTCCGCGATATTGCGGAATTTGCCGCTTTTTAATTCTTCAATAATTTCTGACGGATTATGCGCATCCGAATCAACAGGAAATGTACACGGGTAGCAGCCCAGCGAACGGAAGCGTTTACCATCACCCTGATTGTAGTAAATTGAAATTGTAGGTATCTTTTCTTTTTCGATGTATTCCCAAATATCTAACTCTGTCCAATCCAAAAGCGGATGTACACGTACATGGGTGTGCGGGGCGAATTCGGTTTTGTAGAGATTCCACAATTCAGGCGGCTGGGCGCTTGCGTCCCATTCGCTTTTTTCGTCCCGCGTGGAAAACACACGCTCCTTTGAGCGGCTCCCTTCCTCGTCGCTGCGTACGCCGACGATAACGGCGTTATACGCTTCCGCTTTTTCAAATTCTTCCCAACTGTATTTTTTCGGATCGTAGATACGCCGCGCTCCTGTGCCGTCGAGAGTTTCGCGTAACGGAATTGTTTTTAATTCCTTACAGCACGTTATACGATCAAGCCCGTCCGGAAAAGTACGTTTTTCGGCAAGCGCTTTTTTATTTTGTCCTACGACAAGGCGCAAATGTAATTCTTTTGCCAGTCTGTCGCGGTAGGAAATCATTTCCGGTATTTTATAATTTGTATCAATGTGTATAAGCTCAAACGGCACATGACCAAAAAACGCTTTCTTGGCAAGCCACAACAGTACAGTACTGTCTTTTCCGATAGACCAGAGCATACCGGTATTTTTAAACGATTTATACGCTTCACGTATGATAAAGACGCTCTGCGCTTCTAATTTTTCCAGTCGTTCCATATTGATTTTACAGCTTGACGTGCAAGCCGCACTCCTTACAATCCGCTTTTTCCCACCACCAGCGGCCTGCGCGTATGTCCTCGCCTTCCTGCACGGCGCGGGTACAGGAAACACAGCCTATGCTTGTAAATCCTTGTGCATACAATGGGTGCAATGGTAAATTATTTTTTGCTATATAATCCATAAGTTCTTTATGCGTCCAATCGTATAACGGATTGATTTTAAATATGCGGTGTTTTTCATCAAACTCTAATAACTGTAATTCCGTCCGCGTAACGGACTGTCCACGCCGCATACCCGTTACCCAAGCGGCGCGTCCTTCAAGCGCGGCATCCAGCACATCAACTTTTCTTATTTGACAGCACATGTGCCGTTTTTCAAGACTTTCACGCATACCATATTCGCCAAGCTCCGCTTCCAGTTTTTTAATTTTATGTTTTACAGGATAATATTTTTTTATACTGATGTTAAAAAATTTTTCTACTGCGGTATGATACCCTTGTGTTTCGGAAAAGAGCTTGCCGGTATCAATCGTAAATACTTCAAGGTTATTAACTTTTGCGTCCAGCAGCAAATGCAAAACTGCAATATCCTCCGCCTGATAACTAAATGCAAGCAATATTTTTCCGTTGATTTTTTTTGTTATATCGTGTACATAATTGTTATTCATATTGTATAATCACTCCATTGTTCGTCGGAAGAGTATATTCTGGCGCTTTCAAACCTTAAATACACAAAATCAACTTCGGCTTTTTTAATAGTAGTCCATTCGGATTTACTTACATCCGCTTCAATGTTACGCTCCCCTTCCAATGTTTTAAGTTCCACACGGACACGGCTGCCTAACAAACGATACGAAATTATTTTTGCTTTGATCCCTTTGCCGGTATCATCAGACAGACTAAGGGTAATATCCTGCGGACGAACAAAAAATTTCACATCCTCGTCATCTTTCGGCGCGTCTTCAGATTTGTTTAGATCGATAGCCCCTTTTTTTAAACGGGCATGAAACAGATTAACATTTCCCAAAAAGCCGTACACAAAAGGATTTGCAGGATTATCGTAAACATCGTCCGGCGTGCCGCTCTGTTCAATCCTGCCTTTGTTCAGTATAACGATTGAATCTGAAACTTCAAGGGCTTCCTCCTGATCGTGGGTAACAAAGACACTCGTTACACGCAATTCATCGTTAAGGCGGCGCAGGCTTCTGCGCAATTCCTGCCGCACCTTTGCGTCTAACGCGCCGAACGGTTCGTCGAGCAGCAGCACCTTAGGCTCGACGGCAAGTGCGCGGGCAAGCGCGACACGCTGTTTTTGTCCGCCGGATAATTCCTGCGGCAGGCGGTTTGCCATTGATTGAAGCTGCACCATCGACAAAAGCCGTAAAACCCGCTCCTTTATTTCCACTTTTGACGGGCGTGTTTTACGCGGCCGTATGTTAAGACCAAACGCAACATTATCAAATACGCTCATGTGTTTAAAAAGCGCATAATGCTGAAAGACAAAACCTACGCCGCGATCACGTATCTGTTTGTTTGTAGTATCCACGCCGAAAAAAATCACCGCGCCCGAGTCGACGGTTTCCAGCCCTGCGATGATCCTGAGCAATGTTGTCTTACCGGAGCCGGACGGTCCCAATAATGCGGTGATCTGTCCTTCCGGTATGTTAAGCTGTACATTGTCCAATGCCGTGAAATCTCCAAACTTTTTTGATATGTGATCAATTTGTATACTCATACTACTTCCTTTATTTACTATCCCCTATTTTTATACCTGATGTTTCTTTCGCTGTTCCGCAATAAATTTTTCGATAATTGTTTTTACAATAATCGTTACCAATGCTATAAGCGTTAAAAGCGATGCGACGGCAAACGCGGCATTAAACATATATTCACCATATAAAATATCAATGTAGAGCGGCATCGTTGTGGTAACGCCGCGTATTAATCCCGACACAACTGACACCGCTCCAAACTCACCGATTGAGCGGGCGTTTGTTAGTACAACACCGTACAACAATCCCCATTTGATGTTAGGCAGCGTTACCTTCCAAAATATCTGAAAGCCCCGCGCTCCCAATGTAAGGGCGGCTTCCTCATCATCCTTGCCCATTTCCTGCATAAGCGGAATAAGTTCGCGGGCTACAAACGGAAATGTTACAAAAGCCGTTGCGATCACAATTCCCGGAATGGCAAATACAATTTTGATATTGTGAGTGCTGAGCCAATGACCAAACCAGCCGAAAGAACCAAACAAAAATATAAATAACAAACCGGCGATAACAGGAGAAATAGCAAATGGAATTTCAATCAGGGTGATCAAAATATTTTTGCCTCTAAAATTAAATTTGGTAATTGCCCATGCCAATAGAACGCCGAAAAATGTATTCACCGGAACGCAGATCAGCGCTGTAAGCAGTGTCAGTTTTATCGAATTAAAAACATCATGACCTAAAAGCGCGGCGGCATAAACTTTAAGACCGCCGTCAAAGGCATGAGTAAATATAGTCCACAACGGCAGAAAGACAAACACGCTTAAAAACAAAAGTGTTATGACTATCAATATAGGTTTTAAAATATAAGGTTCCTGCGTTGTTGAAAGAGTTTTCATTTTTTTCTCCAATTTTTTGCAAATGCCTGTAAAAGATTTACGCACAAAAGCAGGATAAATGCGCAAAAGAGCATACTCACTCCAATTGCGCTCGCTCCCTTGTAATCAAACTGCATAAGTTTTTTTATGATGAGGAGCGGCACAATCTCACTTTCATAAGGCATATTGCTTGAAATAAAAATTACCGATCCGTATTCGCCTAGTCCCCGCGCAAACGCCATCGCAAATCCGGTAAGAAGCGCCGGAAAAATCGACGGAAAAATAACTTTTAAAAATGTCAAATAAAAGTTCGCGCCAAGGCTTGCAGCCGCCTCCTCAACTTCTTTGTCGAGTTCCTCAATAACCGGCTGCACGGTGCGCACAACAAACGGCAGCCCTATAAAGATAAGCGCGATAACTATGCCCGCTTTTGAAAATCCTATGATAACGCCAAACTTTCCCAAAAATTTTCCCAATATCCCATTAGGCGAAAACACTGTGGCAAGCGCGATACCTGCCACCGATGTAGGAATAGCGAACGGCAGATCGATAAAGGCGTCTAAAATACGTTTGCCAAAAAATTTATACCGCGTTAAAACCCATGCAATAACAAGCCCGAAAAAGAAATTGATAAGCGCGGCAAAAAATGTTGACGAAAGCGAAATTTTAAATGCGGCAAGTACTCTGTCGTCTAACACAATATGAAAAAATTCTTTTGGCGTTAGATGCGCCGAATAGATCACAAGCGCGCTTAACGGAATTAAAATTAAGAATGACATGTAAGTTAGTGATAATCCCAAACTTAATCCAAAGCCGGGCAGGCGCGCCGTGTTTTTCTGTTTCATTCTTTATTTCTTTTTTAGGTCCGTATAAAGTTTGTCGAATTGAGCGCCGTCGGAAAAATGCTCTGTCTGAGCTTTGCGCCAACCGCCGAACACATCATCAATCGTGATAAGGCGGAGTTTAGGAAATTGATCCGCAAACTTCGCAACAATTTCCGGATCGCGCGGTCGGTAATAATTTTCTCCGGCAACGGTCTGTCCCTCCTTGCTGTAAAGAAAGGTAAGATAGTCTTTGGCTATCTGTTCCGTACCGCGTCTTTTCACCACCTCGTCTACCCACGCGACGGAAGGCTCGGCAAGTATACTCAAACTGGGAACGACAATCTCAAAATTACCCTTACCAAGCTCATTGATCGAAAGGAATGCTTCGTTTTCCCATGCTAACAGTACATCGCCCAAACCGCGTTGAACAAAAGTGTTTGTAGACCCCCGCGCACCGGAATCCAAAACCGGTACATTGGCATAGATTTTTTTAACAAAATCAAAAGCCGCCTGCTCGCTGCCGTATTTTTCCAACGCATAAGCCCAAGCTGCAAGGTAATTCCAACGCGCACCGCCGGAAGTTTTCGGGTCCGGCGTGATGATCTGTACCCTACCGGTGGCAAGGTCGTCCCAGTCCTTGATGTTTTTGGGATTACCGGCGCGGACAAGGAATACAATAGTCGAGGTGTAAGGAGCGCTGTTGTCAGGCAGCCGCGAAATCCAGTTCCCTTCGATAATATGGCGGGCATCGACTATAGCGTCAATGTCGTAAGCAAGCGCAAGTGTAACCACATCGGCTTCCAAACCTTCGATAACCGCGCGAGCCTGCCCGCCCGAACCGCCATGCGACTGGTTTACCGTGATGGTTTTACCGGTCTTTGCTTTATAATACGCAGCAAATTTTTCGTTAAAAGCGCGGTACAATTCCCGCGTCGGGTCGTACGACACATTTAGTAAGGTTACTTCCTTTGCTTCCGATGCGCCGACGCCTTCCACGCCGGTTTTTTTACCCGAGCAAGACAGCGTTAAGCCAACCGCAAATAAAATCAAAGCGATAAACCCAAACTGAACCCAACTACCGAAAATCCTTTTTTTCATGTTCTTCTCCTTTTGAAATACATTGAAAATATATCCTATAAAGACGATTTGTTTAGTAGGATATGAAGAGCTTACAAAGTCTCCAAAATTATGTCAAGCGGATTTTTAGGCAAACTTCAATTCGCAGCCGCAAGAAGAATATTTCGCTGTAGTTTTTCTTTTTTGTTTGTTATACTATAGCCTTAGAGGTAAAAATTGGTTCAGTTTGCCCCCGACGATGACATTATAGATATTTGCATGGACAATGTGTTCAAGGCAGTTTTCACAAAAGACCGGCCGGAATCTCGTGGAGCATTGTCAAAATTGCTGTCGGTATTCATAGGGCGAAAGCTTACTGTCGTTACGA
>BNVA01000123.1 GCA_025997755.1 Spirochaetia bacterium
AAACCGTGCGGCGTGAGCTTTGATATGAATCATACCAGCCGCCGAATTAGTGAAAAATGGATACAATTTAATCATGCTTTAAAATTACAGAAAAACAAATTAAAAAGCAATTAGCTTCCGGCAATTTTCAATAGGGTGATCAACACTTTTCTAGTCTTCCGTTTGTTTGTTTTTTTCGGCTGATTGTTCGTCCTCAATTATGTTTTCAATGTTTAGTCTTACTATTTCTGCGCTATGGCAAACACACAGGCTCGTGAAGCCGGCACCGTTCTTGATGTATACATATACACAAACTCTCATTCAAGCTAAACTCAAAACCGTAGTCATAAGTGCAGCCTTAAAAAGGCGGCAGCGTAATCGCTGTGAGCAGAATTAACGCATAATGTGCGGAACAATAATTTTCAAAGGAGTAAAATTATGGAGAACAGGAAAATCACTACAGAAATGCAGGCTTTGCTGGATAATCTTACAAAGCCGCGCGGAAGTCTAGGAAAACTGGAAGAGTTTTGCCTAAAACTAGCTCAGATTCAAAAAAAGGTGCCGCCTAAAATTGAAAAAAAAGGCGTCTACGTTTTCGGCGGGGATCACGGAATTTCGGACGAGGGTGTTTCCCTCTACCCGAAAGAGGTTAGTTTCCAGATGTCTATGAATATGCTTGAAAACGGAGCGGGAATCAACGCACTTTCGGATCAAACCGGTTGGGAAGTTAATGTTGTTGACGCGGGCATTTTGGTAGATTTTCCGCCCGACTCGGAATTAAAAGCAAAAAATCGTTTTATACGTGCAAAAATTATGAAGGGCAGCCGTAACTTCTACCGCGAAAGCGCTATGACCGAGGATGAGGTGGATGCCGCCGTCAATAAGGGCAAAGAGCTTGCTAAGGATGCGGCGGACAGGGGTTACGATATTGTTGCGATAGGCGACTTAGGAATCGGCAACACGAGTACTGCGGCGGCTCAGTTGATAGCGGCAGGTTTTGAAGCGGACACGGTTATCGACAAGGGAACCGGCATAGACGACAAACAGCTTATACATAAGAAACGCGTCATAAAGGAAGGGGTCGCTTCCCGTAAGCCGGTACAGAATGCCTACTCAATAATGCAGGAAGTCGGTGCGCCCGACCTCGCGATGATGACGGGTTTTATTCTGGGGCTGGAGGGGCTGGGCATTGCCTGCGTGCTGGACGGCTTTCCCGTTACAAGCGCGGCTTACATGGCAATTATGATTAAACCCGAAGTGAAGGATTTTCTTTTTGCGGGTCATCAATCCAAAGTGGCGGGACACAGGCCTGTACTTGCAAAAATGGGGCTTGAACCAATCGTTCAACTTGATCTGCATTTGGGTGAGGGAACCGGAGCGGTGATTGGCGGCTTTGTCCTGCAATTAGCCGTTGCCTGCGCCCGCAATATGGCAAGTTTTGACACTGTAGATGTATCCGGCAAAGATGTGGAGGAACAAAAATATTAAGTTTTGATGCCCCGTGCAAAGTCAATTTGCACCTTGCGGTGGGTGAAAAACGGCAGGATGGGTTTCACAATATCGAAAGTATTTTTTTACCGGTTTCGTTATGCGATACTTTGATTTTTGAGGAAGCGGAGGCAGACAGCGTTGTTGTTGATGCCTCCGCCCTGCCGTCTTTTTTTGCAAAAAGACTTACCGGTACGGAACTGCCGCTTGAAAGAAACATCGTTTTTAAAGCAAAAAAAATATTTGCAGAAAAATCAAGCTTTGAAAAAAAATACCGCATAACGCTTATAAAACGAATTCCTTCTGCCGCAGGTCTTGGCGGCGGTTCTTCGGATGCGGCGGCTGTTTTGATGGCTTTAAATAAAATGTCGGGCGGCATCCTTTATTACAAAGCGTTATGCGCAATAGCCGCAGCACTTGGCAGCGATGTGCCGTATTTTATTACAACCAACGGCGAACCTCAAACTAAGGCGGCTTGGGTGAGCGGGCGCGGCGAGAAAATAGAATTTCTTGAAACACCAAAACTAAATATAGTGCTTGTAAATCCTTCGATTGAAAGCCCTACGCCCGCCGCATTTGAAATGCTGGACGCCTCCCGCAAACATAGCTTCTATCGCGGGGAAGGTGCGCCGCAGGCTGATGAGCTAAAAAAAATGCTTTATAGTGATCCCGCCCGGTGGGAGTACAAAAATGATTTTTTGCAGATGTTTCTAAATACCGGTGAAACAGGCGATGCCTATTTAAACATATTAAAAAGTTTGATAGCTAACGGTGCGTTATTCGCAAATCTGTCCGGCTCCGGCGCTGCGTGTTTCGGCGTGTTTCAAAACGAGGATGCAGCCATACGGGCAGAAACAGCGCTATCAAAACATTGGGATTTTGTTAGGAATTGCTGAAGCACAACAATGCGGCAAAACGAGTAAATACAAGCCCGCCAATGTGCAGGTAACCATTGCCCGCATCACATAAATCAAGTTTGCCGCGTATAGCATCATCATTTGAATATGTTGTTGTCCATATAACATTGTAATCATGTTTTATACTTGCACTTCACCGGTAGTTTTGTAGTATAATATAATCAGATGTTTGTGGTATGAATAGAGCAATACGGCGGCGGTAAATGATTATTCTTGATTCGGCACGAAAACACGGAATAGCGGATGTTGATATGTTGACAGTCATCGCGGAACCCTATGTGATTGCCGAACTGCGGGAAGCGCCGGAAAAATTGTTGTTTTTGGGATTTGATTCAAAGACGAGAGCCTTGGAAGTTATTACCGACACGGGAACAAGCGGACAGGTTTTTATTATACACGCTGATTTAATAACTCGAAATAACGAGAAACTTCTTGAGGAGGCCTTGAAATGAGTAGTGATGTAACGGTGATTTGGAAAAAGGGCGACAATGAAATGCCGAAAAAGGCAAAACACGTTGTTGATGAGGCGCAGGGTGAACTGTTATTGAAAACATTACAACTATCGGAAGGGATTGAAAACACTATCCGATATAACGCGGATAAAGATGCGCAATCGGTAAATGACTATGTTTCCCGTATCGTGATCGAGCATTTGATAATGTCTGAGCAAATTTAATCGGTCTTCGGTGCCATGCACCTTTTTTTCTTTACGGCTACCTGCGAGTGGGAGTATAGAAATGATTTTTTGCAGGTGTTTCTAAATACCGGAAAAACAGACGGCGTTTACTTAAACATAGCAAAAAGCACCAAATGTGCGATGCACATTTGGTGCTTAGTTTCTCGAAATTTTAACCTCTCTCTACTTTTGCCGCAGAACGGGGTACCTTGGCGGGTTTGACGCGCCGTTCACGCCGCTTAGGTCCCAGACTGCCGTACCGTCCCAGTTTAATGTCGATGTAAAGAGGGCGGCGTTTATTGCGTTGGCGGCTTTGTCCAAACCATTGATGTCGTTTAACGCGCCGCCTGAAACAGACGCGCTGCCTACAAGCATGGAAGTAAGGGCGATGTTGTTGCTAAGCCGCGATGTATTTGCTACATAGCCCGCTATGCGGTTGACATTTGCATTGGCTGTACCGCCGTAGACTGCACTATTAAGCGCGGCGCTGTTTTTTATGAATGATGCCGCGTTTGTCGTGCCGTAGTGTCCCACAAGACCGCCTACATAAACAGTGCCGCCTGCGCGTGTAACTTTCATCTTGCCCGAAGCGTAACAATTATCGATAACAATATTGGACACGTCATGATTCACCCAAGCGATAATACCGCCCGCAAATAACGTTCCTGTGTTATTAGCGGTAGCAATGTCAATATCACCTGTGGAATAACAGTTTTGTATTGTAACACTGGTCGATTCAGCCCTGCCGATAAAGCCGCCAAACGACCTGTAATTATCGGAATGATTGCCAAGATTGGCTATAATGTCCAAATCGGAAACACAGTTTTTAATCAGGACGGTTGCCTTTGAATTATTATATACTTCACCAACAAGCCCGCCAACAAGCAGGTAACCATTGTCAACAGCGCCTAAATCAAGTTTGCCGCGTACGGTAACATTATCAAAGGTAATACCCCCTGTTGTAGTAGTGTTGATAAATCCTACGATCGCGCCGAAGTGATTGCTGCCGTTTAACTGGAAACCCGCGGCGGTGCTTGCCTCAATCGTAACATCACTTATCAGTGCCCCTATGTCAAGACTGCGGAACATACCGGTATCACCGTCCGGCTTATCCAAGATGAGGTTTTTAACCGTATGTCCATTACCAAATAGCTTACCGCTAAAAATGGTGGGCGGCGACCAACCTTGCGACAAGTCTATATCATTGGCAAGTGTGTAATTTCCTGTACCGGCAATTGCCTGCATCTCAACAGGGTTGAATACCGCAAGTCCTATGCCGTCAAGCGCAAGCTCTATGTCTTGCTTTCCCGCGCTGCCAAAAGTATTTGCTATCGCCCTAGCCTGATATGTTTTGCCATTGCTATCTACCAGTTCAACAACAAAACTCGCAGGCGTAAATGTAAGAGGAACGCCCCCAGCCCAAACTGTGGGGTTTCCTGTCTCAACATTGATAGACTGCGGATTACCGTTAGTTACGGAGTTTGTCAATATAACTTTTGTAGGCGTGTAAGCGCCTTTTCCTGTGATAGTGCCTCCAAATATCTTATGATTAGCTGAATAAGAATTTACGGTAACGGTATATGGCTTGGTGTGGATTCCGTCTTCCGCAAAAACCGTAATAGTTATATCCAAACTCTTGCCGCTTGGGACGGTAATGGGCATACCAGTCGAGAATGTACCTGCTGGCGTTGTGATCGTGGTTGTAGCCAAAGGATATTCTGTGCGAGGCCAAAAAGTAACTTGTGTTTTATTGAGACCCGCTTCAAATGAATAATTGGTCGAGTTAGGACTAAACCCCGTTAAAAGATTATTTGCTTTACTATCATCGCTAGGATAATAAACCTCCAGAGCGGCAAGATTGTAACCTGTGTAGTATGGATCGTTGGGGTCTGTAGGCGGGGTGAAAGGCGATCCGTCTGTGGGGACGGTTGTTGTGCCGCTGACCATAGGTGCGGGATCAAGATTTATCCAGAGACTGCGTTTCATTTTTCCGCTTGCTGCACGAACAAAAGCATTATATATGCTGCCGCTTTTAAGTCCTGTTATAACAGCCTGTTTTCTACCCAGTAGAGTTGAATCTGACCCGGCATAATCGCTAACAACAACAGTCGGCAAAGTATCTGGATTACCACCGTCGTAAATTGCGCTTGCGTTTAACGATAACTCGTAACCGTAAGAAGCAGTGCCCGCAGAAACTGGAGGCGCAAAATGTACTGTAAAGCCCTCCTCGGTTTCGCTGCCTTCTAGGAGCTGTAAATCTGTAGGGGGCGGGATAGAACCCACATCGGAGGTCGGAGGAATCGGAGGTGCGGGAGAAGGCGTAGGATCGATAATATACTCGGCATTGGTGCCGCTGCCGGAATCGCAAGCCGGAAGACATAGAAAGACCACTGCCGCAAGGACGGCAAAAAACATGAGATTCTTTTTCATAAAAAACTCCTTATTAAAGAAAAAGTTAGAAACTAGAATGTAGAAATTAGCTGCGCATTTTAAGCTAAAACGCGGGGGGGGGGGGGTAGGATTACGCTTTGTGCGAGCATGGTATTAAGTTAGCAAAATGTGTGGGGAAAGTCAAGGGACCGAATTGCGCCACGTTAAATCTAACCATTGGAGCACAGATGCGCCAAGTAAAATTCTAACCATAGAAAAACTAAAATCCTTCCTGCGGGACAAAACGCAAGGGGGAAAGGAATGGGATTTACTATGG
>BNVA01000124.1 GCA_025997755.1 Spirochaetia bacterium
ATTTGCTTTCTACTGTACATGATGTACCTGTAACTCTTCCGCGTCGCGGAAGAAATCGCCATGGTTAGTTTTTTACATGGCACACAGGCTCCTTCATGGTTAGTTTTTTACACGGCGCATCACGGGGTTATAAGTTGTGTTTTTTTTGTACGGGCATTAGACTTATGGCATGAATAATGATATTAACGAAGCACTGCAAAAAAGTGCGCGCATAGCGGTAAAAGATGTGTTAAATGTTCGTCAGTGTGAACAGGTACTCATAATAAGCAATCCGCAGACGGATGTTTCGCTTATCTCGCAGGCGCTGTTTGATGCGGCAATAGAATACGGTGCAAAGCCCGTATTGATGTTTCAAAGTGAAAAAACGCAGATGGATTTTGCAGAGCCTTCGGTTATTGCCGCTTTTGGTGCAAAACCGGAAGTTGTGGTCTCGCTTAGTTCCGGCAAGCTGGGCAAGGACGAAAAAGGGATCGCCGGTGAATATGTTATGGACGGAAAAACCTACGACCATATTTTTCATCTTTTGCAGTATGGGTATAAATGCTGCCGGGCTTTTTGGTCTCCGTCGGTAACGCTGGAATCCTTTATCAGAACTGTCCCCATTGACTATACGCTTTTAAAAAAACGCTGTTCCGCAATCGGCTCGGTTTTGGATAAGGCGGTAAGTGTTAAAATCAAAGCGCCGGGAGGCACGGATATAAACATAGGATTGCGCGGGCGTATGAGTAAATGCGATGACGGTGATTTTTCCACCCCGGGCTCGGGCGGAAACCTGCCCGCAGGCGAAACTTTTATAAGTCCGGAAAATGGCACGGCGGATGGTATAATTGCTTTTGACGGTTCAATCAGCCTCCATGACAGCGATATACTGATTCATACCCCCATAGTCTGCACGGTGAAAAAAGGCTTTGTTACGGAAATTCGAGGCAGTTTTGAAGCCGCCTCTTTGCAGGAGACCATAGTTCTTGCCGAAAAAAATTCCATTGAATTTGAAAGTACAGGCAAAATTCTTGCCGGAATGGGAGAAATTTACCGGCGGAATGCCAGAAATATCGGCGAATTGGGCATAGGACTAAATCCGGCGGCACGGATAAGCGGGAATATGCTTGAAGATGAAAAAGCCTTTAATACCTGCCATTTTGCAATAGGCCAAAACTACGATGAAGACGCGCCCTGCCTTATACATCTTGACGGCTTGGTAAAAAAGCCGACTATCACGGCAGCACTGGAAGACGGCAGCGAAATTATCATAGAAAAAGACGGAATTTTAATTGAATGAACTACCGCGCTGCGAATAAACAGCGTTTTCGTCTGTACAAAAAGAAACCCCCCGGGAAAAGGAGGTGATGAAACCCGGGGGGCAGGTTGACTACGGCGAAAAAACTTCTAAAAAACCGTAGCCACAGTCACATACACTTAGGATAACCATAAAGCCGAAAAAAGTCAAGAAAAAAAACTTTTTTTGTCAAAAAAATTAAACCGCGAAGAAATGTAAAGAGATTGATGAATGGAATCCCTGTCATATTTGCAGGGGCTTTATGCGGCCAAGAAGACTTGAACATACTTTGGCCCAACCTAATTCTTTACTGTATAAAGACTTACGGAACTTAAAAAGCAATATGGTACATAAATTGTACATTGACCCCAAGAAGCATATATCATACTTTGGGGCACCATCTTCCTCCACTACTATAGTATAACCCCAATTCGGCTTCTTTATCAAGTGCGGGGGCCAAGCAAACTCCCAATCATACCCATTGAATCAAACCGTTGTTTTTCCTATAATTCAGTAAATGAGAGAATTATGTCTGATGCCGAATTGCTTTTGAAGGAAATTGAGGCACTTCCAGCTAATTATATGGGTGAAATCCTCGACTTTGTGAGGTATCTCAAACATAAAGCCTCATCACTGGAGGTAAAAGAGAGCCGGGAAAAGAAGCCCTCCCTTGCCCAAACAACGGAATCGCTTTGGGAACTCTGCAAAGACGCTTCTCTTACTGTTGATAGTTATATTGAAGAGCGCCATGCAGAAACGGAACGAGAAATAAATCCGCAACGGCAGTCACAACTTTCAATCTCTTGACACCCCCTATTAAATAGGGCGTATTAACACAATGAGCGTATATGAAAGTATTACATAGGGCTTAAATGAAGCGGCTGATTATCAGCAAGGGAAATTGAAAATCCGAAAAATAAAAGTATAAATCAAGCCCGTAGAAAGTTTTAACACCGAAGACATCAAAACCATTCGACAAAAAACAGGATTGAGCCAAGTGGTTTTCGCCGGTTCTCTTGGGGTTTCTCCCAAAACAGTTGAAGCATGGGAAGATGGCCGGAACAAGCCGGAAGGGGCTTCCCATCGACTCCTTGAGATTGTCCGTGATAATCCTGATTTTTTAAGACAGTTTCAGGTATAAGCTAATGGAGAGCGGATTCCATTGAATTAGGCTATCAGATTTTTCAGTCGAAACCCATATCCTCTGTCCATCCTATCTGTCCTTGATTTTAGGGTATTTAATTTATCCGGGCCAATTCTCTATAATATCCCTATGGAAATCAACATCAATAAACGGTTCAAGGCACTATTCCGGCCTCTTACCGATGAGGAATATAACCAGTTGGAAGCAAACATCTTAAAGGAAGGTATCAGGGACCCGCTGGTTCTATGGGGTGATGTCCTTATTGACGGCCATAACCGATACAACATAGCCAAAAAACATAAATTGAAGTTTAAGACCGTTAAGATAGAGTTCAAGGATAAGACCGAAGCCGAGATCTTGATGCGGAACAACCAGAAGGGGAAGCGGAACCTCACCAAGTTGGAACAACTATACAACATCGGTAAGCTCTATGAATTGACTAAAAAGAAGCATGGTGGAACCGGCGCAAACCAATACACGAAGCAGACTCAACAAAATATAATGTCCGCTAATACCTCGACCATTTTAGCAGAGCAATATTTTATCAGCGAGAGAACCGTCCAGCGAGCGGCCGATTTTGTTAAGGAAGTGGATACCATAGGTGAAATCAACCCGGACATAAAGGACAAGCTCCTATCAGGAGCCATACGAGCAACCCAAAAAGACATCAAAATCCTTGCCAATATGGAACCTAAAAAGCAAAAGAAAATTATCAAGGTCTTGGAAGACTTACCGATTTTCTCACAAGCCAGGTCAAAAGTTGAAATTGAAATCTCAAAGGACGAAACAACAAAACAGACCATAAAAGAAATTAAGCGGAAGCCGCCGCTGATTTACAATATGGATTGTGTTGATTTTATAGAGACCTGTAAGCCCTATGATTTACTTCTTACAGACCCGCCATACAGCACCGACATAAAGGACATTGATACCTTCGTTGGAAGATGGCTATATCCTGCGCTGGATAAACTGAAACCGACAGGGGCGGCTTATATCTGTATAGGGGCCTATCCAAAAGAATTACAAGCCTATTTTACTACCAAAATCCCCAAGAATGTTGTTCTGAAACAGATTTTAGTATGGTCTTATTTTAATGCTCCTATAGTTAAGAGGACTCACTACCGGCAAAACTATTGCCACATTCTCCTTTATTCCGGTAAGGAAGCGTCTATAAACATAACAGACCCCGTTGAAGGCTGGGCGGTTTTTGAAGAGGATAAGCCTGATCCCCGGCGTGGAAACTGGTATCATGGATGGCAGAAGCCGATGAGCCTTGCTGAAAAGTTTATCAGACATTCAACGAAAAAGGGTGATCTGGTCGTGGATCCTTTTGTTGGAACCGGAACCTTTGTTCTGGCGGCATCCAAATTAGGCCGTGTTGGAATAGGCGCTGACATATCAGCGGAAAACCTAAAAATTGCCGAAAGCCGTGGCTGTCAAATTAAATAATCATTCCAAAACGATACCGCCTATTTAAGTTTATCTTTTTAGGAAACTGAAACCTTTATGCTTACATAAGCACCAGAGGTGTTTATGAATAATCTTAATTCAGTTATAGTGGAAGGTGTGTTGGTCGAAAAGCCTGCCTTCCAAGACACAAATGGTAAGCCGTTTTGTAGTTTTTCCATTGCGTCAAATCAGTTCTCCCGGGTGAAGTCCAAGATCGAAAAAGAGGTTAGCCACTTCGATGTGGAAGCCTTTGGTAAGGTGGCGGAAAGTTGTCATAGGCTGGGACAACAAGGCCGGGGTGTCAGGGTGGTCGGACGGCTTCAACAGAAGAAATGGACGGATGTTAAAGGTAAGGCGCAGTCCAAAATCATCATAATAGCCGAGCATGTAGAGTTTCGGCCCGATTTTAAGGTGGCGAAATGAGCGACATTGTTTTACCTTCCGATGACTTAATCCGGTTCCTTCCAAAGTCCCAATACAAGGCTATGATGGAAACACCGGATGCTTTTGAATATGGAGTCAAACGGCTGAATGCCATCGTAGCCAAGCTGCCGAACCTTTATGATACCGATGGACAGGCAAGACACCCGTTGAGCCTTCATTATTTTGTCGGCGGCTGTGATTGGTATATCGCCGAATACTCCAAGGAGGAAGACATCTTCTTCGGTTACGCCATCCTCAACAATGACCTCCACAACTCTGAATGGGGCTACATTAGCAGGGCCGAAATCATCAGCCTTGAAATCCCTGAAAGGCACCTTATGATAAACCTTGACCTTTATTGCCACGCGGAAACCATAGAGGATGCACTCTTCAAGAAAGACCCTAAACATTTCTGGAAATATGGCTTTTCGGTGGTCGAGAAGGACAAAAATTAATTATTAGTGGTATCCTGATAATAGGATACCACTAATTTTAATATGAGAAAAAGAGGAATACAGTATTATTATGATAAAGTTCCAAACACAAAGCGGGAGTCGAATGCTGATACTCTTGGGGGTATGATACAGGACTTTAAGGACTTCAAAGAAGCCGTAAGAAACTACTATTTATCCGATTTGGAGATGAAAGAAAGACTGCCGATAACCTGGGGAAGGCTAACAAAAGGAATAACCAAATTAGACATTCATAACATCAAGGTAGCGTTTCGTAATAAATTTCGTATGAGGTTTATTGAAGAACTGGATACGGACGATTATGAGTTAGATTAAAACTTATCATCGGCTTATGATGGCTGTTTAATAACTAATTATTTATGAAAAAGAAAAGGTCAAGGCGCTATTACATAAATCAGATACCAAAACATCATAAGGATTTAAAATATGGTAGCTTGGATGACGCTTTTGAAGATTATAGAAAGTATTTAAAATCCATATCAGACTACTTTATAGGAGACATGAGATTGAAGGAAGAATACCTGGATCTGTATAACATCTTAATAGGTGTAGAATTAAATGATAAAGAAATAAATAGCATAACAAAAACTTTCTATGATGAACTCGCTGAATCCTTTAACGATAAACTATCATCGGATGATTATGAGTTAGATTAAATAATTTTGGTGTCTTTAAAAAGATATCACTAATTGAAAATGAAAAAAAAGACATTAGACTTGTTCAATAACCCTATTTACGAGCGTGTAATTCAAAATTGATAATACCGCAAATAAGAGACATTCTTAACGAATGTCTTTGGCAATGGTTTCGGTATGGATACGCCATGATCTTAAATGTTTTGATCTTTGCATTAATATGCTCAATGACAACACGCCTGCGTGCCATGTGTTTGTTATACTCCTTCTCACGTTTTGT